>WVZU01000116.1:30073-33485 GCA_011772275.1 Planctomycetales bacterium
GAGCCATCGACGCTCTGCGGTTCGGATTCCCCCTACCCGTGCAACCCCTGATTCGACACGACTCCGTCTCCATCGGCGATACCGTGCAAACCCTGCTGCTGGCCACCAAGGCACGCCAACTGGGTTATGAAGCCACCGATCTGGAGATCACCCGCTACCTGTATGCCCTGGTCGATAACAAGCTGAACGAGGATCAGCTGAAGGCCGAAATGATCGGCGCCGATCGGCGGTTCTCCCTCCGAGGAATCTACGAAGTCCTCCGCGAAGAAATGCTGGCTCAAAAATTGTTCGAGGATTTCTATCGCGGCTGGCAGGCCGCACCCCCCGGACAACAACTCGAATACTACGCTCGACTCCACCGCCGTATCCAATTGGAACTGCTGAGCGTGCCTGTGGAATCATTTTTGAGCGACGTGCCGGAACCGAGCGAAGAGGAGTTAAGCGAATATTTCGCCAAATACAAGACAAGGCTGCAGCCGGTCGATTTCCTGGGTGGACAAAGCCTGCTGGCTGCCGATCCAGGATTTAAACTGCCACACCGTGTTTCCGTCGAATACGTCATGGGACATGTGGAAGAACTGATGGACGAGGTCCGCGACGAAATTCGCGAAGAAGAAATCGCCGCGTACTACGAAGAAAATAAAGTCTCCGACGAACGGCTCCACGCCGAAGACGAACTGGCCCTGCCAGATATCGATCCCCAAAACGCCAACGATGAACAAGACAAAACCGATCCGGACGCAGAACAGCCAGAAAAAGGAAAAGACGCAGGCAACCAGGAGGAGGAACCGGTCGAGCAAAAAGAAGAGGCAGACCAACCCGAGGAGAATTCGTCGCAGGAAAAACCGCTGGAATTCAAACCGCTGGACGAAGTTCGGGACGATATCCACCAGATCCTGGCGAGGCGTCGAGCGGCGGAGCGGCTGGAGGAAAAATTTGCGGCCATCAGCGGCAAAATGGACGCCTATTACCAGGCCCGGATTTATGCCGAGCCGGGTGAGCAGCCTACCTATCGCCGGCCCGACATCGAGGCAGCCGCCAAGGAACAAGGACTGAAATACGAAAAACAAGAGCTCCTCTCCGCTCGACAGTTCCGCGACCAGACCCACATCGGACGCTCGCGAAAAACCAGCCAGCCAACCGAGGCGAATTTCATGTCCGCCGCGACTTTATTTCCCTCCCTGGTCTTCGAGGAGGGCGAACAGTCGTGGTTCAGCCCCCAGCGGACGGTAGATGACGACGATATCCAGTACCTGTTCTGGAAGACCAATGAAGAATTGGAAACGATCCCGGACCTGAACGCCGTCCGCGACCAGGTCGTCCGCGCCTGGAGAATGGGCGCGGGTCGATTCAAGGATGACCAGACCGCTCGCCAACGGGCCCGCGCCTGGGCCGAAACAGCAGCTCAGCAAGTCCAGGATGGCAACTCCCTGGCAAAGGTCGCCCAGGGAAGACCCGGCAGTCAACTGCGAGAGACCGAATACTTTAGCTGGCTGACCACCGGGAGCGCGCCAAGTTTCAATCCGCTGCAATCGCCACCGGTGCGGTTGAGCACCGTGGGGGGGGTGGATCAGGTGGGACCCGAGTTCATGAAGGCGGTTTTCGCCGCTCGACCCGGCCAGGCCGTGGTGGCCATGAACCACCCCCAAACCAACGTCTACGTCGCCAAGGTCCTGCAGGAAAACAAGAGCCCGGCCACGATTGAGCAAAACTTTCTGGATGCATTGGGCCAGCCGATGGTGGCCAATCAGATCCAACAGGCCGCAAGACTCGACTGGCGCGGGGTGCAAAAAAAGTGGCTGGACCAGCTGGATGAAGAATTCGACGTCGTCTGGCTGCAGCCCGACCTGCAGTTTCGGGATAACTGATGCGCGGGGTCGACAAATCGGCTGATCGGGTCCGCCGCATGTTCGGCCAGATCGCCAGGCGCTACGATCTGCTCAACCACCTGCTCTCCTGCAATACCGATCGCTACTGGCGATGGCGCGCGGCGCGGGCCGTGCCGCTGGCCGACGGCGACTTTGTGCTGGACGTATGCACCGGCACCGGCGACCTGGCGTTGGCCTTTCACCGTCGCAGCCGCGGGAAGGCCCAGGTGATCGGCACCGATTTTTGTCACCCCATGCTGGTGATCGGGGCCCGCAAGGGAAAACGGGCCGCCGCACAAGCGATCCGCTGGGTGGAAGCCGACTCCCAACAGCTGCCCTTTCCGGACAACAGCTTTCAGATCGTCTCAGTGGCCTTCGGGCTCAGAAATATCGCCGACACCGATCGCGGCCTGCGGGAAATGGCTCGCGTCTGCCGCGTGGGCGGCACGGTCCTGGTCCTGGAATTCTCCCTGCCCACTTTTCCGCCGCTCCGCGCTGCATATGCCGCCTATTTTCGCCACGTTTTGCCCCGCGTGGGCCAACTGCTGGCTCGTAACCAGGAGGAGGCTTACAATTATCTTCCTGACAGCGTGGGCCAGTTTCCGCAAGGCCAATCCCTGGCTGCCCAAATGCGACGCGCCGGCCTGGAACCCGTACGCTGGAATTCGCTCACTTTCGGAGTGGCAAGCATGTACCTCGGAACGAAAGCCCCGATATGAAACGGAAAATTGTTGTTGGAATGACCGGCGCCAGCGGCTCCATCTACGCCGTCCGCCTGCTGGAAGTGCTGAACGCGGCCGGCATCGATGTACACCTCAGTATCACATCCTCCGCGCAACTCGTGCTGAAGCAGGAACTGGAATTGTCCGTCGACCTCGATGACTTTCAGGTCAGCAGCTTGTTGCTGGGCGACGGCGTAGACACCTCGGACAGTAAACTTAGCATGATGCGACAACAAGCGGGAATTTCCAGCGAGGACAGCAATGTGCTGGCGTTCAATGTGGGCGAACCGGGGAAGGTGATCTATCACCACTACGAAGACTACACCTCGCCCATCGCCAGCGGATCGTTTCTCACCGACGGCATGGTGATCTGCCCCTGTTCCGGCGGTTCGCTGGCAGCCATCGTCAATACGCTGTCTGGAAACCTCGTTCAACGAGCCGCTCAAGTGCACCTCAAGGAACGCCGCAAATTGATCGTTGTCCCCCGCGAAACTCCCCTTTCAACCTTGCAGCTGGAATGTATGAAACGAGCGTCCGAAGCCGGCGCCGTCGTCCTGCCCGCCGCGCCGGGCTTCTATCACGGTGTCAAGACAATCCAGGACCTGGTCGATTTCGTGGTGGGACGTATTTGCGATCATTTGGATATTGAACATAACCTCATCCGTCGCTGGGGAACGTGAATAACGGCAACGGACCAAGGTCCAGCCGCACGGGGCTCAGGCTTGTGAAAGATCGAAGAGGGAAAGTCAACGCGGGTACTCTTCATCCGGACGGCGGATCGGCAACCCGCCCCCGCCCCCCCCCCCCCCCCCCCCCCCCCCC
>WVZU01000265.1:0-2132 GCA_011772275.1 Planctomycetales bacterium
CGCAAACTAGAAAAGCAGATTTTGAAGAGGAGCGAACCGCGTCAACGGAGGGCATGAACATGCTCTCGTCTCTCGGTTACCTTAAGTTCAAAAAATGCCCGCATCTTGCCCGGACTTTGATGGTTTGCAGTCCCGAGGAGACCTCGCAAAGTGGATACCCGGTTGGCCGTTTGGGGCCTGCCCGGATTTCTCGCCAGCTTCAGCCGCGGGGGCAGTGGCCCATAGGAGGAGAAAGAGGGGGGAGTGAGGCGGCCCGATTTTGTGGCAGGCTTTTGACCGTTTGTTTACTGCAGCAGGTCCCCCACGTCGTCGTTGGCCTTCCGGGTGGAGAGGGCCTGCCAGGCGGCCCGATCAATCTCGTTGAGGATCGGGTGGACCGAGCTATCCAGTAAGACCGCGTGCACCAGGCCAGGGTGATGGCTGCGGGCGGTGACGGCGGCATAGGTGAGCGCGTTGTTGGCATTTGGTGTCTTGCCCTCCTGCCAGTTGTTGAAATCGACGTCGTAGCTGCCGTTACAGGGCACCTCGGTGTTGGGGGTGAACGTGGTCGTAAATCCAGTCTGGTGGGCTCGACCGTCGACCCATTCGGTGTGCCCCGTATTTGTTTTGAACTCGCCCCCATAACTGCAAACCGCGGACGGGTCGACCGGCATGGTCATGCTGGCCGGGTCCCTGGCGGCGTTGCGATAGTAGGGTCGGTAAGTCTTTACCTCGGCGGCCAGCATCGTACGGCTAAGACCGTCAGACACCTCTCGAAGCCGCACGCCTTTCTGGGGATAAAAGACACCATCTCCGCCGGTTTCCTTCACCGGGTCCCAGGCCAGCCATGTCCCCATGTTGACCCCATAGCTGATGGGTGCGAAGGGGCCATCGCTGGTCATTCGCGTTTGCGTGTTGGGTTCCTCCGGGCAGGTATAGATGGGAACGCGAATGCCGGAGATTTTTTTGCCGTTCAGCTCGGACGCGGGATCTTTGTAGGAAAGGCCAAAGTCAATTGCCGCATAGACGTGGCCTTGTTCGACAAAGGGGGTCAGCGTGGCCTGTGCCGACCATCCGCCAGTGCCGTTGTGGCTGGCGGGCAGTCGCCGTTTCACGCCTTCGTAGTTCAAAGCGGCCAGACAAATCTGCTTGAGGTTGCTGCGGCACATCGACGCCCGTGCGGCACTGCGGACGGTCTGCAGGGCGGGCAGGAGGAGGGCGACCAGCAGGCCGATAATCGCCACGACGACCAGCAGTTCCACCAGGGTAAAACCATGTTTGGGGTGTGAGCCGCCGTTTTTTGCCACTTTTTTTGCCTCCCGCATCGCGATTATTCCTTCTTTTCGCCGCCAAAACGGCTCCATTTGCGGCCGTGTGGTCTGGTAGGGCGACCGGAACCGCGTGTTGTTATTGAGACTCATTCTCATCTTGCGACGCATTTTACCGATTGGGCGGACCTTGTCCATAGGGTGAGGGTGATTTGGGCCAGTCATGCGCTGCGTATCCCCCGTTGGCTCCCATGCGCTGCGTGTCCCCCGTTGGCTCCCAGGTGGCTTCCCTTCCGGCGGTGTCTGCCCACCGGCGCCCCCTTGGGCCCGATGGCGGGGGAGCAAGGGCCCGACGTGTCCCCGGCGTCGTGCCCCCACCGCGGCTTCCCTTCCCGGCGGCGTCCCCGGCGAGGCGTGAATTGGTCGCGCAGCTTGCCAGTGAACTGATGCCGATTTATATTCAGCCTTTGCAGTTTGGCGACTGACCCGTGTCATGTTCTGGCGGATTGGGGGAAGGCTGCGGTGTCAGGCGGTTGGCGGATGCGGATGTGGTCGAGTGCGATTTTTGCGTCTTGGGTCACAGATCGGCGTCGAACCGTGCTTTGACCAGGGCCGTAGCTAGTAGTAGTTAGAAGAGCCTGTCGGCGGGGCAGTCGGGGTAACCATCAAGGAGCATTTATGCAAGAGTCTGCCACAGCGGAAGTCCCGGCCTCGGCGTCGACGGGTGCGGCGGGCGAGGTGGTGATTGAGGCCCGCAACTTGACGAAGGTCTATCGCGATTTTTGGGGTGTGCAAAAGGTACGGGCCCTGAAGGCCTTGGACCTGGAGGTCTATCGGGGCGAGATCTTTGGTCTTTTGGGGCCGAATGGATCGGGCAAATCGACG
>WVZU01000265.1:2174-7565 GCA_011772275.1 Planctomycetales bacterium
GGATAGGTTACTTACCGGAGGAGTCCTATCTGTATCGTTTTCTGAACGCAGTCGAGACGCTCGATTTTTATGGCCGCTTGTTCAACATGACCAGTGTGGAGCGGAAAAAGCGGGCGGCCGAACTGATCGAAATGGTTGGGCTCACCACGGCTCAGCGCCGCCCGCTCAAAGAGTATTCCAAGGGGATGACACGCCGCATCGGCCTGGCGCAGGCCTTGATCAACGACCCCGAGCTGATTTTGCTGGACGAACCGACCACGGGTCTGGACCCGATTGGCACCAAGCAGATGAAGAACCTGATTTTGCAGCTGAAGGAGGAGGGCAAAACGGTTGTCTTGTGCAGCCACTTGTTGGCAGACGTTCAGGACGTTTGCGATCGTATCGCGATCCTGTATCAGGGTGAGCTGAAAGAGTTGGGACGAGTCGACAGCCTGTTACGAGTCCGCGACGTCACGCAGGTCCGCACCACGGGGCTGAGCGAAGAGGCCAAGCAGGAGTTGCGCGGTCTGGTCGAAAAGCACGGTGGAGAGCTACTGGCCATGGAAAATCCGACATCGACGCTGGAGGAGCTATTCCTGAGCATCGTGGAGGAAAGCCAGGCTCGACCTGGCAAGCGGGCCAGGACGGAGGCCGATCGGTAGTTGCCCTGATGGTTGTTGAAGACCATGTAGTCCCGATATCCCAGTGGCTGGAGCCGGCCTTGTCGGCCTTTGGCTGGACTTTTGTGGTGGTGTCGGCCGTCGGCTTGCTGATGGCTTATCTGGTGGCGGCGTTCCGCAACGGCCCGTTGGGGGGCGTGCGGGTGGTTTGGCATTATCTGCGGCAGGCTCCGATCGACCTGATCAAGATTTCGCCCCGCCGTGTACTTGGTTTGACGCGCCTGGCGGTCCGGGAAGCGTTGCGGCGGCGGGTCTGGGTGGCTTTGGTCCTGTTCGCCGTGATCTTGATGTTTGCCGGGTGGAAATTGAACCCGGACACGGACGAGCCGGCCAAGCTGTACTTGAACTTTGTCTTGACGGCGACGACCTACCTCATGTTGCCGATCGCGGTTTTTACAGCTGCCTTCAGCCTGCCCAACGATATCCGCAACCGTACGATTCACACGATTACGACCAAACCGGTACGTGCCAGCGAAATTGTGTTGGGGCGGATGCTGGGCTTCTGCCTGGTGATGACCGTTCTGCTGGCGGTGATGGGCCTTTCCAGCTATGTCTTTGTGGCTCGTGGGCTGCAGCACACCCACCCTTTGGACGCTGCCGACCTGGTGCTCCGCCAGGCCCAGGGCAGCGAATTCTATGAAGGGACCACGGGCCTGTCACGTCGCCACCGCCATCACGTTCGCCTGGACCGCGACTTGTTCCTGCCCGAAATCGACTTCGTCCCGTTGTCGCCAGACGAGGGGTTGTCGGTGGTCGCTTTGGGCGCTCCGGCCGCCACCAGCGGGCTGGCGTTGGGCGACAGAATCGTAGAGATCGGTGGCCAGCCGACCGGCATGTTGGAGGGCGAGGCGATCTTGGACGTGTTGCGTGGCAGTCCTGGTTCGACCGTGGCGATGCGTGTGCAGCGCGAGGGGAAGCCGCAGGTGGTCAACGTGGTGCGCTCGATCCAGGAGCTGGAAACCAGCACGGACAACGGGCACAAGCACCGCGTGGTTGCTCNNCCGCGTGGTTGCTCGTTGGGTCCCCAGCGGCACCGGTGCAGAGGGCCGGTTGGAATACGAAGTGGGCCCCCCGGAGGGGATGCTGGTGGCCCGCGTGCCGCGTTACGGGCAGCTGAAATTCCGCGATCGGCGGGGTGACCCCAAGGACCCTCAGACCTGGGAATTCAAGGACAAAGCGGTCAACATTGGCAAGATGTTTTCCTACCGCAGCTATATCCCGGGCAATACCTTGGCTGCGGCGGTGTGGACGTTTGATGGTGTGACAGCGGAAAACTATCCCCGCGGTTTGCCGCTGGAATTGACGATCCGCGTCTACCGATCCCACATGGGCAAGATCGACGAAGGCATCACGGGCAGTATCGTGATTCGAAATCCGGAAACTGGCGAGGAAAGCCGGGAACAGATTTTCACGGGAAGAGACTTTGCCATCGACCGCATCCACATCCCGCGGCAGCTATACGACAGTCGGGACAATCAGGTCGATTTGTTTGACGACCTGGTAACCTCCGATGGAAAAACGGAGGTCTGGATCCGCTGCCTGAGGCCGGGCCAATACTTTGGCATGGCGCGGGCCGACGTGTACTTGAGTGCTCGTGAAGCGTCCTACACCTTGAACTTCCTCAAGGGGCTGGCCGGCATCTGGCTGCAAGTGATGCTGGTGACGGGCCTGGCCGTCCTGTTCAGTACTTTTCTGAGCGGGCCGATTGCCATGCTGCTAACCTTGACCGCCATCATCCTGGGCTTTAATCGAGGGTTTTTGGACCATGTCGCCATCAGTGTGCTCAACCCGGAAAACATGAAAGAGCTGGTCTTGACGCACGAACGTTATTACGGCGGGGGGCCGCTGGAGGCCTTCTACCGTATTATCACGCAGAACAATCTGCTGACCGAGCTGGATGAGGGAACGTTGACCACGATCATCAAGACCTCGGACCTGGTGCTGGTGACGTGTGTCGACAAGATGTTGCGGCTGTTACCCGACTTCGAGCAATTCAGTGAAGTCCGCTACTTGTCGCACGGATACGATATCAATGGACACTTGCTGTTGCAGCACAGCTTGACAACGCTGGGATTCCTGCTGGCCGCCTACGTGGCTGGCTATTTCATGTTGAAGACACGGGAAATGGCGCAATGAACCAACAACGACTTTTCGTACGAAAAATCATCTATTTTTCGGCCATCGCCCTGCTGCTGTTCCCTTTGTTCCTGTTAAGCCAGCCAGCCACGACCCGATCCGAAGGCGGCCTGCTGGCTCGGCTGCGCAGCGACGCGGGACTGACCGAAGCGAACTTGGGTCAGATCGATCCCACCAGTGCCAGCATGAAACTGGCGACTTTCGGGCTGCATGGCGCGGCCACGACCAAGTTGTGGAGCAATGCGATTGGCTACAAAGAACGGGAAGATTTCACGAATTTTGGCGCGACGCTGCAGCAGATCACTTATCTCCAACCGCACTTTGTCAAAGTCTGGGATTTCCAGGCGCACAACGTGGCCTTCAATATTTCGGTCGAATTCGACGATTATCGCGATCGCTACCACTATGTGAAAAAGGGGCTGAACCTCTTGAAGCAAGGGATTCGCTACAACGAAAAGGAACCCAAGCTGCTGCGGGCTCTGGCGCAATTTACGGGTTTCAAGATCGGGCGATCCGACGAAAAAAAATTCTATCGCGTGATGTACCGCGAGGACGACGACTTTCACGCTCCGCCACGCAACCAGAATCCCTTGGCGGACACGCGTTACCGCCGTCCCGAAGCGCTGCGGGACAATTGGCTGGTCAGTAAATGGTGGTACCGTGAAGCGGAAAACCTGGTCCTGAACCGGTTGGCAAGTTATGGGACGATGAATCCGTTCCTGGTGCACTCCGATCCGCCCCGCCAGCAGATGCAGTACGCCGAAGCGATAGAAAAAGATGGAGAATTCGGCAGCAAGGCCAAGCAGGCTTGGGCATTGTCCAGCGACGAGTGGCAGGACTACGGGGCCCGCGACATTCCCACCACCCTGGGGTTCTCGGTCCGGCTGGGTCAAGTCGAGCGTTTTCGCCAGCTGCGGGATGAGTACTTTCAGGAGTTAAATGATGAAGTGTCGGAACTGCGCGATGCCCGCAAGCAACAGGTGCTGGACAACTTGACCGCCGAGGAACTGGCGGTCTGGCAAAAGCCACCTGACGAACGCAATCTGGAAGAGATCACACTGGCCATGGATGTGGAAAACCGCTTGAATATTTCCCTGGAAGAACTGGTGGAAGGGTTGCCGGAGGCCGAGCGTCAGCGGGCGTTGCACTTGAAAGAGCGGTATGATTATGCGAACGATCGATTCAACATGATTGAAAAATACCGCGACGTGGTGAATTATTCTTATTGGGAGCGGCGTGCGGTGGTGGAACAAGCTGCGGATACGATTGCCGCTCGAAAGAACATTTACCTGGGTAAAAAAGCCTATCGCGAGGGCGATCTGCCCGCCGCTCGAAAATATTTCGAAAAAGGTATGCAACTCTGGTCGGAAGTCCTGGCGAAATTTCCCATGCTACTGGACGAATACGTGATGGTCAGCGACTTGATGACCATGGTCCAGGCCTATCAGGAAATTCTGGCTCAGACCCGCAAAGATGGCAGCCGCCAACTTCCCGAAAACTTTGAACTGCAGGTCGTGGTGGACAAGTACGACGAATTTCACGGTGCCAAAACGATCTCGAAACCGGCCCTGGACGCGGATTGAGCGACGGTTGGCAGAGGGAAAAAAGGCGGGTTAAGATGGCCGGGAAAAATACGAGCCATCGTCAATCGCCCGCTCGGTTCAACACGCACAGCAGAAACGCCTTCGACTCGGCGGCGATGCCCGGCTGCTGACTCTCCCGCGGGCCGGCCACGTTCAGCACCCGTACCTTGTGGTCGGACAGCCACGTGACAACCTCGTCGACCCCGCTGTGCGGTTTCCGCGACGCTTGCTTCAAATCGATGACCAGTAAGGGTTGGCCACAGGCCGTGGCCATGTTGCGTGTCAGCAGGCTGCCTCCGCTGAGCGGCCCTCGGCAGAGGATCAATGTGGCGTCCGAATCGATAACATTCCGTTCGGTGCGGACTTTGTAATCGGCGGACTCTGTGGTTTTCAGCCGATACCCCCGCGGAATGACGCCATCCTCCGCTCGACGGCCCTGCGGGCACCAGCCGCCGTGGCGAATCCCGGCCGCGATGGCGGCGTCCAGCGCCCCGCGGTCCACGCCCGTCTGTCCCCCCGAAACGATCTTCCGCACCGGCACCGTTTTACTATTCATGCGAACAGTATATCGTCACCTGGCGGGCCGTCCAGAGCGAACTGCAGGGTCTGCCAGGTCGTTGCGCGGCAAGTGCGGGGGTCCGGTTCTGTGGGTCGGTGGTCGCAGCCCAGGCGGNNCGCAGCCCAGGCGGTAGCCTGCCCGACCCTGGTCTCCGTTGCCCGGGACCCCACTGGTCGTGTCCGCCTTGCTGCCTGCCGAGGTTTTGCGTTTTGCAGGAAGCGGCTTTCTTGGGGGGGCTACCGCAACGGTGGTTCGAGCTCGGACTGCTGCGTCACACGTTCGGGACGTGCGGCTTTTTGCCGGGCCGGACGGCCCGGCATCACCAGCTTTAAACCGGGACGCACGTAGTCAAAGTCCTCCGTCAGCTGCTGGGCATTCAGCTGGTAGATATCCACCCAGCGTGAGGGATCGCCCAGTTCGTAGCGGGCAATGTCGAACAGCGTATCGCCTTCTT
>WVZU01000188.1 GCA_011772275.1 Planctomycetales bacterium
GCCGCGCTCGGACGGTGCTTCTCCCCAAGCCCCCCAGCCGGCCGTTCGTCGGGCCGGCCGTCTTCGCATCCGCGGGGAGCAATTCAGGACAATTGCTCTACAATCCTGTTGCCCCAACGGCTGGTCAAAGAAAACCATCCTGCCGCGCCCAGACGGTTGTCCTACCAAAGAAAAAAACAGGACATCCTATGCAGTGTGGGTGGCCTTGCTGAGCAACACAGGGTAACGAACCCTTTTCCCTGTCACACGTTCCATAACCCGCGGTTGCTTTCAGCACCCCGGCTGCTGAGTGGCCTCCTTGCGCGAAAAGGACGGCGTTTTCGCCTGGGGCGGGGCTTGAGCAGCCGGGGTGCTTGGGTGGCTGGCGGTTGCTTTCAGCACCCCGGCTGCTGAGTGGCATCCTCGCGCGGAAGGACGGCGTTTTCGCCTGGGGTCGGGCTTGAGCAGCCGGGGTGCTTAGTTGGCCAGCGGTTGCTTTCAGCACCCCGGCTGCTGAGTGGCATCCTCGCGCGAAAAGGACGGCGTTTTCGCCTGGGGCGGGACTTGAGCAGCCGGGGTGCTTGGCGGCTGGCGTCTGCGTCAGCACCCCGACCCCTTCCGCCCCTTGCCACCGTTTTCAGAGGAATTTCAGGTCGTTGCGCATCCCTTGGGCGGTGACGGAGTCGATGAGTTCCGTCAACCGGCGGATTTTTTCGACGATCGAGTAGCGTTGTCGAGGGATCACGATGATACCGGCGTGTTCTTTACCTTCGGAAAGGTGCTGGCGATGCAGCCGGCAGAAATCGCGAACATTCAACGTGTAAAGACACCGACCCTGCGAGCTCGCAAATGCCAATTGTTCCTCGTCACTCACACTCGTCATCTCGACTTCAAGAACCGTGACGACATCAATGCCGTGATTACGAAGCCCTTCGACGACGGCGCGCTCCGCCGCGTCCTCGTCTACATAAAGCCGAATCTGGCTCATCACGGTTTCGCTTGTTCGATCGCCTGCCGAGCCTCCTCTTCCGCAGCTGTTTCGGCAGCGAGTTCGTCGTCGAAGGCACCTTGATGAGCGTAATACCAGGCAAGGACGGTATAGATTTCGCCCAACGTTCTTTGTGGGTATTGTGCCACGATCTGCTCGGCGCTGAGACCCTGTTTGTGCATGGAGACAATCTGGTTAACCGTCATTCGTGTCCCGTCGATACGCAAGCGCCCTCCGCAAACATCGGGTGTTCGGACAAGATTCGTTTCCAAAACGGTAGGCATCGCGATCTCCTTTTTAACAGGCGCCGCCGTTCACTTTAAACCTATTTTAGCATCACCGCGCCGCCAGTGGCCAGATCGGCGACCGTGCAAGCGCCGGATAGATGGGAGAGCCATGGAACGGAAGGGAGAGGCCAAAGCAGGAGACCGACCGATCCCAGCCACAGCCGTTTCGAACCCACCGTTGCCAGGCGTCGCCCCTACGATCACCTCGGCGCGGGCGCGGAAACCGGGGACCCCTTCCGGTCCAGCAGCTCGGTTGCTTTCAGCACCCCGGCTGCTGAGTGGCCTCCTTGCGCGGAAGGACGGCGTTTTCGCCTGGGGCGGGTCTTGAGCAGCCGGGGTGCTACGGCGGCGGAATACGCGTCGGACGCGCAGANNATCGATAGCGGTACGTCTGGCGAAAAAGACTCCCGACCCCTTCCGCCACAGCCTTCCTCCCCAGCCGGCCGCTCGCGGCCGGCTGCGCATTGTAGAGCAATTGTCTCAATTGCTCGTCAAACAGAAACCATCCTGCCGCGCTCGGACGGTGCTTCTCCCAAAGCCGCCCAGCCGGCCGTTCGCCGGGGCCGGCCAGCTTCGCATCCGTGGGGAGCAATTCAGGACAATTGCTCTACAATCCTGTTACCCCAACGGCTGCTTGCCTTGCCTGTCCCGCGGTTCTGCCCGTTCCTCCCAAAACGGCTATCCGCAAATCACAACTCGCCATTGCGGTTAGCCACTCGCCGGGCGTACATCTTGGCGAAGGGTACCGCCGACAGACCGTGGGCGACGATGCTCAACGCGATCGTGCCGGCCACGACGGCCACCAGCGTACTGTTGCCTGGCAGTCGAGTATCGATGACCATCACGATGAACACGATACTGGCCAGCCCGCGGGGACCGAACCACCCGATGAACAGTTTCGAGTCAGTGCGCATTTTTACGCCACTTAGGCACAGAAATACGGCTAGGATGCGTACCACCGTGAGGCTCAGGACCGCGTAGACCAGCACTTGCCAGTCAAAATGTTGAAGACTCTTGCCAAACACGGCCGCACCGACGGTAAACCAGGTCAGCAGAGACAATACATATCCCGTACCTTCGGCCCCGTTTAATAGTTCTTCCTTACCTTCCCGGCTTTTTTTCAGCCCGCCGAACGTGAGGCCACCGACAAACGAGCTGATGAAGCCACTGCCGCCCAGCCATTGGGCCAGGGCGAAACAGAACATGGCCAGAGCGACGATGGGGATCTGGATCCAGGCGCCCCGGATCCAGCCGCGGTCCTGCGAAAACTTGATTGCAGCACCACCGGCGATCGCCAATACCAAGCCGACGAGCGCCCCGATCCCGATCGCTTGCAGCGGCAGTTGCAATGCCAGCTGCCAGGCTTCACCACCCGCTGTCGATCCCGTGGCCAACGCCAGGAAGATCAACAGCACCGGGACGCAGATTCCGTCGTTCAGCCCGCTCTCCACGTTCAGGCTGGCACGTACGGAAACGGGTACGGACTGGTTGGTGACCACCGCCTGACCCAAGGCAGCGTCCGTCGGCGCCAGCATCGTTGCCAACAACGCGATTTCAAACAGCGTCAGGTGGTCAAACATCAGGTATCCCAGACCAAACCCGGCCGCAATGTTCAACGGCAGACCAACCAGCAGCAACCGAACTGGAATCCGTTCGACCCTTTTCAGCACACTCAGATCCGCATTCGCCGAATCCGTAAAGAGCACCAGGGCCAGCGTATATTCGGCCAATTGCCTGAGCCCCTCGCCGTCCACATTCAGCTCAATGATCTTCAGACCGTAGGGGCCGCACAACAGACCTACGAAAAGGTACACGACCGCGCCACTGACGGGTGTGCGTTCCAGTCGCGAAGCAAGCACGCTGTAAAAGAAGGCAAACGCTGCCAACACGGTAAGAATCTGGTATTCAGACATACAATTCTCGCTGTGGACATCTTACGTCAGTCATACCACAGGACAGGCCATGCAGGGTGGTGGCGTGGCTGAGCAACCCAGGGTAACGAAACCTTTTCCCTCAACACCCCCGGCTGCGCTCAGCATCCCCGCTACCTTCAGCACCCCGGCTGCTAAGTGCCATCCTCGCGTGCCGGGCTGGCGTTTCCGCCCGGGGCTGGCCTTCAGCAGCCGGGGTGCTTGGCGACCCCCCTCCTGCGCATGCGACCACCCCCGCTCCTTTCAGTGACTTCGCTCCCCTCGTTCTCGCCCCCGGCCGCTCAGCTACCGCATCACCTTCAGCCTGACCACTTGGGGTCGCCCCCATTGGCGGTCGGTGATGTGGATCTGCCACAGGTTGTCCGGCAGCGGTTTGACCGAGACCAGCTGGCAGTTTTGAAAATCGCCGGCCTGCAGCGGCAGCCGGCTGTGGAAGGTCAGGCTGCCCTCCCGCGCGCCGGCGTCGGTCAGTTCCAATTCGACGCGGGAAGACGAAATGCGCAGGTTGGCGACTTCTGTAGCGCCCATTGACAGGTGCAGGTTCGATCCCACCAGCACCGGGCGATCGTCGGTTAGGGGAGTGAAACGCAGGAGGGCCGACGACAGGTGGGGCAGGGGGTCCGTCGTGTAACTGTTCTCACCAAATCCGACGACGCGGTTTTCCCAAAAATCGAACACGGCGCATCGAGTGTTCGGCGGCAAGCCGGCGAGCGGAAAGTTTAGCGTCAGCGGTTGGGGCTTTTCTGCCGGGTTGTACAAATTGTAAACGGCAAAGTCCCCGTAAGGACGTTCAGCGGCGAAGCCGAAGATCGTGTTGTCGGCCGAGTGGCCCAAGGTCAGCAGGCGAGCGGGCTGGCGGCTGGCCGGACGCATGATCTCGTAGTTCCGCCACACCGCCCGCGCATCCGGCTTGTTGATCGGCTCGCTGATCATCGCCGTGCCACCCACCAGGCCCACCACGTTGTGCCAGGTCCGCCACATGCCTTCGCCCTGGGGCGTCGGGCCCAAGGTGCGGCTGCCCAGGCTCTGAGCCAGGTAGGTCACATCCGGATCGTTCTGCCACCAGACGTTGTGATAGATCTGGAAACGGAGCACCGATTGGAGGCACTTTTCAAAATGAGCGGGGTGGGAGTCGGGGCCGACGCGGGCCGAATCAATAAAGCCGATCACGCCCCGGGTCGGCTGCCCCAGGCAGGAAAGGATGTACATTTCGTCACCCGCCGCCCGGCGGTAAAGGGCGTACAGCTGGCGAAAAACCTGCAAACGGGTCTTGGTCGGATCGAGGAACCGGTTGCCGATCCCGTTGAAGTCGATTTTGATGTAGCCAAACCCTCGTTGGCGAGCGTCGTGGATAATCTGGTACAGAAACTCTTTCGACCGGGGATGGTCCGGGTTGATCCAATTGGCCCCCGCCGGATGGAAAGGGTTGGCGTTCATAAAGCTGGCGATCCCCTGAGCGTTCGTTTGGATGGCTGCCGGGTTGGCCTTCGCCCAGGGATGATCCGGGTGGATCATCAGCGGGGCAAACCACACGCCCGGCAGGCAACCGGCAGCTCGAATCTGCTTCGCGACGCTGGCCATGCCCTGCGGAAATTTGTCGTTGGCGCTCCAGTCGCCGTCCATCTTCTGGTAGCCGTCGTCGATCTGGATGACCCCCTTGCCAAACACCTGGGGATGGTCCCCGATGGTTTTCGTGACGTCCAGAACATGCGCCTGGTCGATCTTCGTCGTGCGGTCGTACCAGCTGCACCAGCCATGGACGGGACCCTTGTGCAGACGCGCCCCGTGGGTGACGGCCACCCAGCGGGTCCAGATATCGGTCGCGCTGCCGGAAGGCTCGAACAGGAAGATCATCTCCTCCCCCCGGCGGCTCTCCCCCGCGGGCACCAGCACGTTATCCATCTGGACCCCGGCCGTGATCGACTCGTCCCGGACCAGGATGTCCGTATACGCCTCGGCCGGACCGACCGGGCCGATCAGAAACCCCTGGCCGCTGGCGTGGTAAAACATCGCGGCCTCGTTCAGCCGCTGGTTGGCAGCCGCCAGCGAGAAGGCGGGCAAAGCCTGCATCAGCGGCGTCACCAGCCACTCCGCCGCTTGGGCCACCGCGAAACTGCCCCCGGTGTTTTTCCGCAGATCCAGCAAATCAAACGAGCGTAACTTGGCATCCTGGTCGCTGCGGTTGTGGAAGACAGCCTGCAGCGTGAACGCCCGCAGGTCCTCCAGACGCTTGAGCGTCAACGTGTAATGGTAGGGAGAACCCTCTGCGGCATAGCTGGCCCTGCTGATCACCGCGCTGCCAAAAGGGGTTGAGCCCCGACTGTGACGAACGGGCTCAATCGTCAGATAGCCCTTGGTCCCCACGCGGCGGTGCTCACCCTCGACTTCATAAGCGGCCGAGGAGACTCCCTCAAAGGCCAGGATGCCCTCGGCCTCCACGATCACTCGGCTGCCATCCTCAGAAAATCGCACCCAGCTCTGTTCGGCATGACCGACCGTGTGTCCCCACCAGCAAACCCCACCCAGCATCAACCGAAACAGGTGCCATTGCATTGCATTTCTCATCGAAAAAAAATCACCTCCCTGGCCAGACAAGTCCCCTGGCCGCACGAATCCACCTTCCTGCCGGATTAGTATTGCAAAATCACCCGTCATTGTCTCCCACGGGCACCTTTTTCGAGGTGACGCGTAGGTTCGTTTTTGACAGGATCGACAGGATGGACAGGATACTTTTGGGTCAGGTGTGGGGGGTCAAAGTGGGTTGTCCCGGTATTA
>WVZU01000404.1 GCA_011772275.1 Planctomycetales bacterium
AACGGGTCCTGCCGCCAAAAATCGGCCGGGCAGGCCCTCGTCACTTGGTCCGACCTGAAATTTCGCTCGGGCCGATCTCGTGAAAGTCGCCCCGACTTTCGGCCGCACACCAATGGCGGAATGGCCCAAACGGATGGCCCGTTTTCGCGACCTGTCCATTGAGCGTTGACAAACCAGCGGTGGGTTTTATCCGTTTCGCGGCGCAGGCGGAACGGCAGATTGCCACCCGACTCGCCCCGCTGCCGGTCGCCCGCCGTTGATCTTGCTCGACCCCCCAGGGCCCTGTTACAGTCGGCGGCGCACTTGCTGTTGCTGCCGACCAGAGAGCATTGCTAGCAGATGTTCGCTTTGTCACGCACGCCTTTGGGACCACTCGCCGGACAACGACCCGTCGTCGTCATGGCCCGCGGCCATTCCGGGACGCGGGTCCTGGCCTGGGCTTTGCAAAAGCTGGGCGTGCCGATGGGCGCCATCCCGGAGGTGCCGACGGGGGATGTGCAGGATCGCCGTTTTACGCGGGTGATCAAGCGTATTTGCCGAGCGTCTTTGCGGCAGCCGGTGACCGCGCCGCCAAATCCCCGGCTGCTGCGGATCTTTCAACAAGCGGTGCATCGTTACCTGCAATGGCTGGGCCAGCCGGCAGGCAGCTGGGGCTGGAAGTTTCCGGAAACCTACCTGATTCCCCACTACGTGGCGGCCAGCTTTCCCCTCGCTCGCCACCTGCACATGGTCCGCGACGGTCGGGATGTCGCCTTTAAACAGCACCTGACCGACGACCCGCACCGCCGGCTGGGCCGAAGGCTGTTGCGCCAGCTGGCTGTTCTGGATAAAGCCCACCCCATCCAGGCGGCCATCTCCTGGGAGTTCCAGGTGCGGCGGTACGACGCCTTTCTCCAGGCCGCTCAGCCGACCGTCCATACGATTGCCTTCGAGTCGTTGTGCCGCGATCCGCTGGCCACCATGCAAGGCGTCTGCGATTTTTTGGGCTGCGAAATGACTCCGGAGTGCCGCGCGTACCTGGAGGGCCAGGTCAATCCGCAAAAAATCGCTCAGTTTCGCCACGAAGACCCACGCCAGATCGCGGAAGTCGAAGCGGCCATCGCACCCACGCTGGCCCGGCTGGGCTACCTGACTGGCGCCGCCTGAATCGATGGCCAGCGAAAGAGAATGCGCCCTGATCGGTCAGCAAGTTCGCCGACATGGCCAAGGACCGCGGGGCAAAAGATCGCAGGCCAATCCGCCGCCGGCCCGGCTGTGGATTGCGTCCCGGGGATTGGCTGGATGGAGGTGCGGGTGCGGACGGATCGTTGCGATGGGGTCCTGGACCGCTGGCCGCCATGGCGTGGCTCATCCTGTCACTCACGCCGCTCGACGTTCCCCCGCCGGCCGTTCCTCTTGTTCGGCGGCCTTTGCCTGCCACAGCTCCCACAAGCGGGCTTGTTTCAAAAAGGCGTAATAGGCGGCCAGGTAGGCGATCTGGATACCGACCTTGCCGTCCAGGAATCCGCCGTAGGCCAGATACGACCTCAGAAATCGGGCCGGGGGCCGCAGCAACAGTTGCATCAGCCGCGGTCGGCGGCCCTCCTCAAACCAGCGGCGGGCCTGCAGCGCCGTGTACCGGTTGCATTTTTCCAGCTGCTCGTCGTACGACCGCCGCGCGAAGTGGTTCAAAGGTCCGCGCAGCCGACCGATCTTCAGCCCCGCGGTCGGAAACTCGCCGTGATCCGCCTCTTCGTCCGCATAGCGAAATTGGTCGCGGCGGAACAGGCGGATCACGCGATCACGAGCCCACTCGGCAAACCGCACACGACGGCCCAGGAAATAATTGTGGCGGCAGACCCGGTAGCCGTCACACGCCGGCCGGCCACTTAACAGCCGTTGGATTTCCTCAAGCAGCCGATCGGTCAGCCGTTCGTCGACGTCCAGGATGAGGACCCAGGGATGAGCGGCCTGCGGGATGGCCCAGTTTTTGAAACTGCAGGCCGTGAGGTAGTTTCGCGCCACAACGGTGCAAGCGCACCAGCCCTCACACATCCGCCGGGCCGCCGCCAGCGTGCCGTCGCTGGAGCCCGAATCGGCGATCAGGATCTCGTCGGCGACCTCCCGGCAGGAGGCAATGCAGTCGCCGATCAAGTCTTCATGATTCTTGACGGCAATGATTACCGTGAGGCGCTCTGCCACCACCGACTCCTTGCACGCGTGGCGCACGTCTTACCGTCCATGCGATCGGTAGAGTATAAACGGACCTGGGAAGAGGAGCCAACGTGAATATCCGCTCGCTGCGAATCGGTGTCGTGGGTGCCCGCCGGCATGTGCAGGGCATTGGACAGTACCTGGCCGGCCACCTGGCGGCCTGCGGTGCCGAGGTGCGAGGGATTGTGGGGACCAGCCCCGCCACGATAGAAACAGCCCAAAGGACGCTCAAGTCGCAGTACGGCCTTCAGGTCCGCGGTTATCACGACTTGGCCCAGATGATCGAAGCCGAACGTCTGGAGGCCGTGGCGATCTGCAGCCCCTACCGGTTCCACCCCACCCACCTCCAGACAGCACTGGCACTTCGTCAACACGTGCTGTGCGAAAAACCGCTCGTTTTCCAGTCGGACCGCGACAACGTGGCCGATGCCCGGCAATGGGTGGCTGACTTTCAGCGGGCCGGCCGCGTCTTGATGGTCAACCTGCAGTGGCCCTACACCTTGCCGGCGTTCGATCGCTGCTATCCCAACCTCCGCCGCGAGAGGCTCGTCCAACGGTTGGAAATGCTGCTGGCACCCGTCCAGGACGGGATCCGCATGATCCCGGATGCCGTGCCGCACGTCGCCAGCCTGATGCTGGCCCTGGCGCCGGAAGAGGGCCAAGTGAAAAATATCCAGTGCACGCCAGCCAAACCGGGCCGGCTGGATTTCACCTGGCAGTATGCCCATGCCCAAGGCGTACTGGATGTGCGAATCTGCCTCGTCCAGGTTCCCCAACAGCCGCGACCGGCCGCGTATGCTATCAATGACTGCACGGCCATGCGACGCATCGACTTGCCCACCTACCAAATGTACCTCCAGCCGGTTGGCCCAAGGCCCAGCGACCTGGCCGGACAACCTGAGCCAAACGACCCGATCGGTCCCCAGGCCTTGCCGCTGGAAGACCCATTGCGATTATTGGCGGCCGACTTTATAAGTCGCGTCCGGACCGGCAGAAATTCGACCCAGGAAAACGCACGGCTCGTGCAGAACGTGCGGATCGTGCAAGCGATCTACCAGGCCGCCGAACGGGTGCTCAGCCCTCGGTAGTCCACCCCCAACATCCGTGCAGCGATCCGGGGCCGATTTTTTTGCAGGTCCCCAGCACCCAATCCGAAACCAATCGAAGACACGCATGTCCGCAAAATTCCCCCACGCGAGGTTTTTGGCAGGAGAGATGTGGATCTCTGGTTTGTGGCGATTTTCGTTTTTTCGATTTCCGCTGTGGGGACATTCGGCCACTTGTTGACTTGCGAACCTTTCCTCCGCACTTTTCACCTCTGACCCGCGACCACCTGCCATGGACGGTGCCCACGATTTTCACGACTTTCGCTGCAAGCTGTTACAGCCGTCGGTCTTGCCGCGGGTGAAGGAGTATGTCCAATGGCAGGTGGCCGTGCAGGAGTCGCTTGACGCTGGCCAGCAACCCCCGCTGCCCCCGGGTACCGCGCCGCTGTCGATCAACCTCGACCTGACGACCGCCTGCAACTATCGCTGTGACCACTGCATTGACTGGGAGATTCTCAATACGGGGGTCAAGCACAAAGAGGACGAGCTGCGGGATTCGCTGCGGAACCTGGCCGAACGTGGCATGCGCAGTGTGATTTTGATCGGCGGTGGCGAACCGACGGTCTATCCGCGGTTTGCCCACATGGTGCGATTTCTCAAGTCCCAGCTGGCTCAACAGGTGGCCGTCGTTTCCAATGGAAGTCGCGGCGACCGGTTGCTGGAGGTCGCCGACGTGCTGGAGGCCGGCGACTGGATCCGCCTCTCACTGGACGCCGGCACGGACGAAACCTTCCAGGCGATGCACCGCCCCCGGCAGCCGATCAGCCTGGACGAAATCTGCCGCTGGGTGCCGAAAATCAAGGAACGCAATCCCCGCTTCAAAATCGGCTTTTCGTTTATCGTGACCTGGAAGGGCGCCACCCGCGACGATACCAAGATCGTGGAAAACATTCAGGAACTGGTCCCGGCCGCTCGACGCGCCAAGCAATTTGCGTTCGACTACCTCTCCGTTAAACCGTTCCTGATGCGCCAGGAGGAGAACGGTGCGGAAGTGATGGACCCGCGGCAGGCGGCCGAACAGCAGACGCAAATCGTCCGGCGGATCCAGGAAGCGGTTGCCGAAGCCAAGCAGCTGGAAGATGAAAACTTCCAGGTGGTGGAGAGCACCAACCTCCGGTTGCTGGAACAGCAGAGCTGGCAGGAGTACACCCAGCAACCGCGTCACTGCCACCTGCAATCCCTGCGGCAAGTCCTCACCCCGCATGGCGTTTTCAACTGTCCCGGATATCGCAGTTCGCCCATGGCCATGATCGCCGATCGACGCGCCTATCGCGACGAATCACAAATCGAAGACACCCGGAAAAAGCTGAGCGACATGATCCTTCCTGCGGTTCGATGCGTCCGAAGAATGCCAGAACGTGACCTGCCTCTACAACCAGACAAACTGGTGGATCCAGGACCTGATCCAGGATCCCGAAAAAGTCGCCGCCCTGACGGCCGGACCCGAGCGGGACGATTACTTTCTTTGAGTCGCCGACGGGACGCCTCACGGGGTCGGGAGTCTTTTTCGCCACGGAAAGACCCTGCAGCGCTGGATAGTGGGACGGGTGGCGAAAAAGACTCCCGACCCCTTCCGGTCTCACCGTAAAGAGCGTTTAAGCAGGTCGGTTAAGGGTATCCGTTTAGGAGTGGCGGTTCAGAGGGCAATGAAATGTACACTTAACCGAACACACTTAACCGAACACACTTAACCGAACACTCTTAACCGAACACACTTAACCGAACACTCTTAACCGAATACTAT
>WVZU01000402.1:0-3076 GCA_011772275.1 Planctomycetales bacterium
GTGCAAAATGCACCCGCTGGGTGGCCAGGGGCAGCGATTCTTTTGCGGCCGAAGGCGAACCGTGGGCAGAAGGGCCCCGTTTTTTCTGTGGGCGACTGCCAGCCGCTTGATGGCCTGGCCGCTGGTCAAGAGTCCATTTTCAGGTCGCGAAAACGGGCCTGGGGTTTTGGCAATTGCTGTCACCGCCGAACGTCTGGGCGCGTGTCGCTAGCGGGGTGGGGGGGCGGGGGACGGGGGGCCGGGCCGGGGCGGCGAAGTTCCGGTTTGCCCATTGGCCAGTTGGTCATCGGCCGTGGGACCTCCGGCGGTGCGTTGGCAGCCCTTGGTCGTCAGCCGCTTGCCAGTTACCGGCGGCTGCCGAGTTGGTCAGGAGGTGTTCAGCGGGTGGATGACCAAACCGGAGAGCAACTTGGGGTAGAAGTAAGTGCTTTTGGCCGGCATCCGCTCGCCCTGTTCGCTAATCTGCCGGATGTGTTGGAGGGTAGCCGGGAGGACCAGGGCGGCCAGCTGGCAGGTGGGGGGGCTGTGGGCGGGGGCGGGGGCGGGGGCGGGATCTGTTTGTCCGTTTTCCCCGCTCAGCGTGGCCACCACTTCGCAGACCTGATGGACGTAGGTTGGTTTTGGGTGTCCGGCGCTATCCAGCAGGGTATCGACCAGCAGGCGGTGGAGGATACTGACCCCCAGGCTTTGCCAGACGTTGCTCCGTTCCGCGGCCACGTCGGCCATACGTTGGCGGCCGGACTGGGTAAGGCGGGCGATGGCCCAGCATTGATCTTTGGCTGTGAACAACCCCAGCGATCCCTGGTCTTGCCGGGCGGCGATTTGCTGCCAGACCTTTTCTGCCAGGTGGAGGTCGTGTCCAACTTGTTCCACGTGAAAACAATCTGCCAACCGCCGGGTCAGTTCCCCGTTGTCCAAGTCGGGAAGTCCGTGAAACAGCCGGTGGGTGGGCAGGACGATCATACCCGGGTCGCTCATCCCCACGCACATCATGAGTACGCCATGAGCGGGGTGGGTGGGGGTCAACTGTCCGGCGTTTTCCAGTTCGTCCCGGTAGTTGCAGGCCGTTTCGTACCGATGGTGTCCATCGGCGATAAACATCGGTTTGGCCGCCATGGCGCTGGCCAGGCGATGGATGACCTGGATATCGGTGACGGGCCACACGCGGTGCACGACACCCAGGTGGTCGGTGGCCTCGACGGGCGTGTCCCCGGCCACGGCCGCCTCGAGCAGGTTCTGGGCTTCGTTTTCCGCATCGGGATAGATCCCAAAAATCTGGCTCAGGTTGGCCTGGCAGGCCCGTGTCAGCTGGAGTCGGTCGGCCTTGGGGCCGGCCATCGTCTCTTCGTGGGGGTAGATGTTTCCTTCGCCAAATTTCTGCAGACGACAGCGGGCCATAAAGCCGCGCCGGGTATAGGAAACGTCCCCGTCTTGAAAGACCTGGTGGTAGACGTAGACCGCCGGGTCGGGCTCACGAAACAGGACACCTTCGCGCAGCCACTGTCGCAAATACCTGGCGGCCCGCTGGTAACGTTCGTCGCCCGTCTGGTCGCCCGGTTCGCTGCGGTTGAGTATCAGGCGGATCACATTGGCCGGATGTTGCTTGTACAGTTCGTCTTGCAGGCGGGCATCGATCACATCATACGGTGGTGCCACGACATTGCTGAGCGAACCGACATGTCCCAGGTCGTATCGCAGTCCGGCGAAGGGTTCGATAACAGGCATGAGGCAGTGGGGGGTGGGGGTGGGGGCGGGGGCGGGGGCGGAGGTTGGCAGGTGGAAAGGGAGGGAGAAGATGGTCAGGTTGGTGGGTTGTTCGTCCGTAGTTGCTACGCGGCGGCAGCGGATCTGGACGAAAAAAAGCTCCGGGATGTTATCCCGGAGCTTTCACCCGATGTCAAACCCCCGCTCGATTTGGCACGGCCGCCGGGGCTCTCGTTCTGCTGAGGCGGCTGGTCCGCCTTTTTGCGTCTGCCACGTCGGACACGGTCGGGCACAGACGCACACCGCCGCTCGGTTCCGAAGTTTCTCAGAGATCCGGCTCAGTACCGGTAGTACTCCGGCTTGTAGGGTCCTTCCACGGGGACGCCGATGTAATCGGCCTGTTCGGCGGTCAGCTGGGTAAGTTTCACGCCCAGCTGATCGAGGTGCAGGCGGGCGACTTCTTCGTCCAGCTTTTTGGGCAGCACGTGAATATCGATTGGATAATCGTCCGCGTGCTGCCACAGTTCCAGTTGAGCGATCACTTGGTTGGTGAACGAGCTGGACATGACGAACGAGGGGTGTCCGGTCGCACAGCCCAGGTTCACCAGGCGTCCTTCGGCCAGGAGGATGATCGAGTGGCCGTCGGGGAACGAGTAGCGATCGACCAGCGGTTTAATATTCGTCCGCTTGACATCGGGCTGTTCATCCAGCCAGGCGACATCGATTTCGAGGTCGAAGTGTCCGATGTTGCAGACGATGGTGTCATTGGGCATTTGCTGCATGTGGCGGCCCAGGATCACATCGCGGTTGCCGGTCGCGGTCACAAAAATATTCCCGCGGGCCGCGGCCTCCTCCATGGTGGTGACCTCAAAGCCTTCCATGGCGGCCTGCAAAGCGATGATGGGATCGATCTCGGTAATGATCACCCGCGCGCCCAGCGACCGCATGCTTTGGGCACACCCCTTGCCCACATCGCCATAGCCGGCGATGACGACCGTCTTCCCGGCCACCATGATATCGGTAGCTCGTTTGATCCCGTCGGCCAGCGATTCGCGGCAGCCGTAAAGGTTATCGAACTTGCTCTTGGTCACCGAATCGTTGACGTTGATCACCGGCACCTTCAGCTGCCCCTGGGCATGTCGCTTTCGCATGTCCTTGATGCCCGTCGTCGTCTCTTCGGTCACGCCGCGGATGCCTTCCATCAATTCGGGATACTGGTCGTGGACCAGCGCGGTCAGGTCACCCCCGTCGTCCAGGATCATGTTCAAGGGCTGGCCGTCGGGAAAATGCAAGGTTTGTTCGATACACCAGACGTACTCGTCATCCGTCTCGCCCTTCCAGGCGTAGACGGGTACGCCCGTCACGGCGATGG
>WVZU01000402.1:3123-3661 GCA_011772275.1 Planctomycetales bacterium
ATCGTCATATGCAAACAGCCGGCGATTCGGGCGCCGGCCAGCGGCTGGGCGGCGGCGTATTGTCGGCGGAGCGCCATCAGGCCGGGCATTTCGTTTTCCGCTAGCTCGATTTCCTTCCGACCCCACTCCGCCAGCGAGAGATCCGCCACCTTGTACGCCAGCTTGTTCGTTTCGACTTGAGACACGCCTACCTCCAACTATACAAATGTACCTGTTTCAAGAAGTTGCCGAGCGACCCGGCCCGCTCTGCGACTGCCAGGTCCTAGAATAAGTCACGCCGGAGTTCATTGCAACAGATCGCCCAGTGCGGTGCGGGCTGCCCGCACAAATTGCTGGACGCGTTGCGGGTCTTTCGTACCCGGTTTCGATTCCACGCCACTGCAGGTGTCGACGGCATCTGGGGCCACCTTGGCCACGGCTTGGGCGACGTTTTCGGCGGTCAACCCGCCGGCCAGCACCAGCGGCAGTTGGGGCAAGCGGTCGCGCTGGGCGGCCAGTTGGTCCCAATCGGCGGGGACCCCGCTCCCACCGTAAGTAC
>WVZU01000402.1:3675-3937 GCA_011772275.1 Planctomycetales bacterium
CGCCGCAGGCTTGGCTCTGACCCAAATATTGCACTATAGGCTCGATCCCGGACTTGCCAAGTCGAAAGGCGCGGAGGACCGGTCGGCCTCCCAAACTCAACAGATATTCGGGCGGTTCGTCCCCGTGCAACTGGATCAGGTCCAGTTGCAGATGATCAAAGATGCGACAGACTTCGTCATCGGTTGCATTGACAAAGATGCCCACCCGCTGAATCCGGCTGGGCAGCTGTGCCAGAATCTGTTCGGCCGTACCCACGCCAAC
>WVZU01000118.1 GCA_011772275.1 Planctomycetales bacterium
CAGAGCATGGTCTCGGCCTCCGTTGACTCTAATTGTTCCTGTTCAAAATCCGCATGTTTTGGTTGCGGCCAAAGGCCGCGCTGCGTTGTTCCGTTGTTGTTCTAAGGCCAGCCTTCAGCACCCCGGCTGCTGAGTGCCATCTTGACGCGAAGGGATGGCGTTTCCGCCTGGGGCCGGGCTTGAGCAGCCGGGGTGCTTCTGGTGGAGTCCTGCGCCCGAATACCAGTCGGCGACCGGGAGGCCGGAGCCTGGCTCCTTTTCGCCGCGTGAGGACACGAGGGATTGTGTTCAATTCCAGGGCCGCCGCAGCACGATGAATTGCTGCTGGCCATCCACGGATTGGAAGGTATCTGGCCGCTCGCCGCCCGTTCTGCCCAGACAAACCTTGAAGAGACCGCTGTCCAGGACGTAGATGCCCTTGGTCACACTGTCGGACAAAGCCGAAGTCAGATCGATCGCACGATAGCCTTCGCCGGCCACCAGTTCGAAGTCAAAAAGGTCTTCGGACTTGTGATGCCGGATGCGGCATTGGGTTCCGTCGATATGGAAGGTTTCGCCACCCTTACCGGACTGCACGATCCAACGTCCCTGCATGTGTTGTTTGTCGGCTTCCAGGAGTTGTTCGTTTGACGGCGGGATGGTCTGGCCGCCCATTTCTTTGATGACTTGCTCCCAAAGTTGGGAAACTTCTGCGGAATGATGCGCGTGCATCACCGCATACGTGCTGCTGGCCAGCGAAATCATTCCGCACAGCAAGCTGGCCAAGAGGGGGGTTTTGCAATCGGTCCATTCTCGGAGGGCGTAGTACAGTGTGTAGGGGCCGCCCAGCAGACAAAGCCAGCCGTGCAAGCGGCTCTCAGAAAAAGCGATCGCCAGGATCCAGATCCAGGCGGCCAACGAGAGCAGACCGGTCAGTCCTCCGACCACGATCGCCAGCTGGACGATTTGTTCCACCGCCACCTTCCAGGCTCCTCAAAGAAAAAGGAGGGCGCCACCCGCACCAGCGCCCTTGCCCAACTTGTTCGTCATCGAAAACGTAGCTCACCCCTAAAACGTAGCTCACCGCCGACCGACCCGCGAGGCGATGGTCGTCGGCCAGCCTGGCGGCTGTCAGGATCCCTCACGTGGGTGATGCAAATGCTACAACTGCGCCAGCCTGCCGTTGATCGATCCGGGTGATGGCTTTCCCGCCCGATTGGCCGGCTGCCGCCGGGAGGCATTTCTGGGCGGTGGCAGGTCCGCTTTCGGATACAGGGTCCGCGGGCCAGGGGGCTAGTTTCGCGAGCCGCTTGTTGGAAAGATGGTAGGGGTTTGTGCGCTGCGCGGGACGACGCGATGAACGCTGCCACGTTTGTTCGTCTGTTCCGCTGGGCAGGGTGGACAAGCGAAAAGCCAATTTTTTTGGGGTGGGATAGCCATGAAAATTCTTATCAGCGGATCGTCGGGCCTGGTGGGCAGCCGCTTGACTGCCCTGTTAAAGGCCGAAGGGCACGAGGTGCTGGCGCTGGTCCGCCGCCCAGCGGGCTCTGCGGAAATCCATTGGGATCCGGTCCGGGGGGAACTGGATGCCGGGCTGCTGGAGGGTTTGGACGGGGTCGTGCATCTGGCGGGCGAGAATATTGCGGAAGGTCGTTGGACGGCGGCCAAGAAGGAGAGGATCCGGGCTAGCCGAGTGGCATCGACGGATCTGCTGTGCCGCGCGCTGGCAGGTCTGCAGGCGCGACCGGCGGTGCTGGTCAACGCATCGGCCATCGGCTACTACGGGGACCGGGGCGACCAGCTGCTGGACGAGGAGAGCCCTGCCGGCGACGGTTTTCTGCCGGAAGTCTGCCAGGCCTGGGAGGCGGCCACTCAGCCGGCCAGTGAGGCGGGGATCCGGGTGGTGCGGTTGCGGATTGGGGTGGTGTTAAGTGTCGAGGGGGGGGCCTTGCAGAAGATGCTGCTGCCGTTTCGCCTGGGCGCCGGTGGCAAAGTTGGCTCGGGCCGGCAATATTGGAGCTGGATATCGATTGATGACCTGGCGGGCGTGATTAACTTCGCGCTGACAAATGCCTCGCTGTCGGGGGCGGTGAATGCGGTGGCGCCCCAGCCGGTGACGAACCAGCAGTTCACCAAAACGCTGGGCCGCGTGTTGGGGCGCCCGACGATCCTGCCCATGCCCGCCTTCGCCGCTCGCCTGGCCCTGGGCGAGATGGCCAACGACTTGCTGCTGGCCAGCACCCGGGTCGCCCCGACCAGGCTGGAAGCAGCCGGTTACACGTATCGCCATCCGGACCTGGAATCGGCGCTGCGACACCTGCTGGTCCCCACGTAGGTTGTTCCGGCCTGGCAATCGTGCAAACGGGTCGTTGCAGGCCGTAGTTTACGTCGACAGAGGACCGGGGGAGGACCTGCAGATGCTCCCTTTTCGTTTTGTGATTGTTGGTTCGGGAAACATCAGTCGCACCTATTTGGACGGGGTATCCAACCTGGCCGAGGCGGAGGTTGTCGGGCTGGTTTCGCGGAGGGGACGTCGTCCGCCCGGTTTGCCGACAAGCGTTTCCGTCTATCGTGCGCTGGCCGAGGTCGACGTCCCCTTCGATGCGGTGATTTTGGCC
>WVZU01000389.1 GCA_011772275.1 Planctomycetales bacterium
CGGGCCGCGCTTCTCGCTGATACGGCCCAGTAGGGGGGTGAGGCCGGGGTTGAGGCCGGGTGAGGCCGGGGACAACTGCCTTTTGAGGCCGGGTCGCACCGGGGACAACTGCCTTTTGAGGCCCTCCCGGAAAAGTCCGTTGTCGCCAGCGGGCTTTCCAGATGCATTTTGGTCCTCAGCCGCATTACTTAACCGTGGTATCACTGGCGACCCGTACGGAAGTGGGGTACCCACCACCGGAACAGGCCAGTCGTGATCGTTCCACGAATGGCACCGGATCGATCCTGTCGACATCCAAGACCTTGGCGTAAAATCAGATGGTAGATGGCGAAACGCGTGAAAGGATCCGGATCGATGTCCCGCAAAACGTTTTCATTGCTGCTGTTCCTCTGTGTTCTCCTGACGCCGGCGGGCGTCCTCGCTCAGCCAGCGGGTGATTTCCTCCGCCAGCTTCAGTTGTCCTGCATCGATTCCGGGCAGGTCGTGTTCGGGCATTGGGGTGACCGTCCGGACAAGTACTCCAGCTGGACCAATCATTCCAACCGGTTGATTCCTGTATACACGTGGGGATTGAGCCTCGATGGGATCCAGGGCGAAAACAGTATTTATCGCGACGAGGCCCGCTTGACCAGACTGTATAAAGCCCCGCCGAAACTGACCTTGAACCAGGGGGCGGAATACTTTGACCAGACCCAGATTTATGAATTACAAAAACAATTACTGTCCAACAAAAAGCATGTATTTTTGTTGATTTTTGACGGCATGGACTGGGACACGACGCGAGCGGCTGCGGCGTATCGCAGCAAACAGACCTATCAAGCGGGACGTGGTTCCGGCTTGCACTTTCTTGATTACCGGCGGCAGCATTCGGATTACGGATTTATGGTCAGCAGCCCCTTGAATGGTGATACCAAATGCGACGTCAATGCGCAGGTCGTATCGCAAGCGGGGTCAACTGGCGGTGGCGGTTACAATTTTCAGTTGGGTGGATCGACGCCATGGAGCAAGCCGGGCAGCCTGTCTTACTTAATCCGTCGGGTTAGGGCGGCAAAACACTGGTGGACCGATTCGGCGGCGTCCGCGACATCGATGATGTCCGGGATCAAAACCTACAACGGGGCCGTCAATGTCGACGGTGTGGGCAATCAGGTAACCCCGATCGCCCGCGAATTTCAGCAAGCGGGTTACGCTGTGGGAATCGTGTCCAGCGTAGCCGTGTCGCATGCCACTCCCGCTTGTGCATATGCCAATAACGTCAGTCGCAATGACTATCAAGATATCACTCGGGACATGTTGGGCCTGGTTTCTAGCTCCCACAAGTTCAAGCCCCTGCCGGGTCTGGATGTCGTTTTGGGTGCTGGCTGGGGGGAAACCCGTGACGACGAACGGTCGAGGCAGGGCGACAACTATGTGCCAGGCAACAAGTATCTGACTGCCGCGGACAGGTCCGCTATCGATGTGGTTCATGGCGGTAGATATGTGGTCGTTCAGCGCCGCAAAGGTCGCAAGGGCCAAGAAATGTTGCGCGAGGCCGCAGGGAGGGCCGCTGACGGTGGGCACCGGTTGTGCGGACTGTTTGGTGTCCGCGGGGGGCATCTGCCCTACCGAACGGCTGATGGAAGCTACGATCCAACTCGCGGTGCCAAAGGGGCAGAGATATACACGCCCGAAGATGTCAAGGAAAATCCGACCCTCGCAGACCTGACAGCGGCCGCTATTCATGTGCTGTCCCACAAGTCTGCGAAAGGATTCTGGTTAATGGTCGAGCCAGGGGACGTCGACTGGGCGAATCATGACAACAACATCGACAATGCCATTGGCGCCGTGTTGAGTGGTGACGAGGCGTTCCGAGTGGTCGTCGAGTGGGTCGAAAGCAACAGCAACTGGAACGACGCGGCGGTGATCCTCACCGCCGACCACGGGCATTTGCTGGTCCTGAAAGATCTGAAATACCTGACCGGAGAAAAACGGATTGCTGCCAGTCCCTAAAGAGGCGATAGAGATTTTTACCGCGAGGCATGCCGGTGCCGAACCGAACCCGTATGGCTTGCGGATGGCGATTCCAGCAGTTGAACTTCCGCAAAGTCAGTTGTCCCCGCCCCCGGACGCCCCTCAAAGTCAGTTGTCCCCGAACGTGCCCCCCGGACGTGCCCGGCAACCGTCGTCCTGGCTAGACAGTTATCCGCTCTGCCAGCGGAGCAGCAGATCAGGGAATTTTACCAATCCGCGGTTGATCAATACGGGGTGTTTCCCCAGCTGGTCGCGGCCGCCAAGGCTGACTTTAAAAGGCCTCTTGGCTTAAGATAAGCGAAGCCTGACTGTAAAAAAACCTA
>WVZU01000194.1:0-2545 GCA_011772275.1 Planctomycetales bacterium
GACGACCGGGAAGGCGAACTGCCCCAGATTTGCTCAGTCAGCGGTGTGTGGAAAACGGCGGACTGGCACGAGCGGGAGGTTTACGACCTGATCGGCGTCCGCTTTGTCGGTCATCCCGATCTGCGCCGCATTCTGTGCCCGGAAGACTGGAAGGGTCACCCTTTGCGCAAGGATTACCAGATGCCCCTGGAATACCACGGCATCCGCTGCCGATAGCCACCGTGCCTAGCCCCTAACCCCTAGCCCCTAACCCCTAGCCCCTAGCCCCTCTCCCCCATGTCCACTGTCGACGATCCCCGCATAGTCGAATTTGATGTCCGCACGGACGAGATGCTGGTCAACATGGGCCCGCAGCACCCCAGCACGCATGGTGTTTTGCGGCTGGTGCTCCGGACAGACGGTGAGATCGTTTCGGAGGTGACGCCGCACATCGGTTATCTGCATCGCTGTGCGGAAAAAATTGGCGAAAACCTCACGCCGCGGCAGTGGATCCCCTACACCGACCGCATGGACTACCTGGCCGGGATGAACATGAACCTGGGCTGGTCGCTGTGCGTGGAAAAGCTGATGAACCTGCAGTTGCCAGAGAAGGCCAAGCACCTGCGGGTGATCATTGCCGAGCTGGGGCGGATTGCCAGCCACCTGGTGGGGATGGGGGCTTACGGCCTGGACCTGGGCAGTTTCAGCCCGTTTTTGTACGCGTTTCGCGAGCGGGAAAAGATTTTGGACCTCTTCGAGCTGGCATGCGGGGCTCGACTGACCTACAGCTACCTCACCGTGGGCGGTGCGACGGCGGACCTGCCACCGGGCTGGCTGCAGAAATGCGAAGAGTTCTTGGACCAGCTGCTGCCGGTGATTGACGAGTGCCACGCCTTGTTGACCAGCAACGCGATCTTCATCAAGCGGACGGCCAATGTGGGGGTGATGTCGGCCGAGATGGCGATCGACTACGGTTGTACGGGCCCGGTGTTGCGGGGGAGCGGAGTCGATCAGGATTTGCGCCGCGATGGCGAAGAATTCTATACGGACATGTACGACGGATATGCTTTTGAGGTGATTGTAGAGAAGGACGGGCACTATCCAAGCGACCACAAGTACCCGCCGGTTCCGCCGGAAGCCGTGTTGGGAGATTGCTGGCATCGCTTTTACGTCCGGATGATCGAGGTTCGCCAGGCGATCGACCTGGTGCGGCAGGCCATCGACCGCTACAGCACGGCCAGCGGGTCGTATGGCGAGCCGGTCAAGTTGAACGAAAAGCTTCCCAAGGGCGAGGCGTATTTGGAAACAGAGGCCCCTCGCGGCCAGATGGGTTTCTACATCGTCAGCGACGGATCGGCGATACCTTGGCGAGTGCGGGCCCGCAGCAGCTGTTTCAGCAACCTCTCGGTGGCCTCGGAATTGTGCAAAAACACGTTGATTGCTGACATTCCGGCGATCATCGGTTCGCTGGACATTGTGATGGGTGAAATCGACAGGTAAGGGGAGCGCGAATTTTGGATGGGGGGATGGCAGATTGGGCTGCGGTGCTCTGGCCGCGCCCGCTGGCGCCGAGAACCTCCCCCACCGCGATTCGCTGGGGTCTTGCCCCTGACCGCCCTGGTGTGCCATATTTCACGCTTTTGTGGGACTTTAGCCAGCGTCGGCAGGGACGCTTTAGATAGCCAGCGTGGCCGATTTTTTTATTAATCAGCTTTCCTTTGCACCCTGGCTAGCGAACCTCGCCACGGGTTTGATCGCCGCTGCTCTGATCATCCACATCCCCGCCATTGGGGCCTTGGTCTTTATTTGGGCCGAACGCAAGGTATCGGGCCGCATCCAGGACCGCCTGGGACCGACTCGGGTGGGTGGCAAGTTCGGGTGGCTGCAGTCGCTGGCCGACGGCATCAAGCTCATCAGCAAGGAAGACTTGATGCCCGCCGGTGCCGACGGGTTCTTGTTCCGGATCGCTCCGTATGTCGGTTTCTGCGCTTCGTTTGCCGCCTTCCTGGCGCTCCCTTTTGCCACCGGTTGGGTTGCGTTGGACCTGAACGTAGCCGTCTTTTTCGTGGTCGCCATTTTGGGACTGGAGGTCTTTGCCGTGATCCTGGCCGGTTACGCCTCCGGGTCCAAGTGGTCTTTGTTTGGCTGCATGCGCGAGGCGGCCCAGGTGGTCAGCTACGAAGTGCCGCTGGGGCTGTGCATCGTGATCCCGGTGATGATCGCCGGTACGATGGATTTGACCAAAATCGGCAACCTCCAGGCGGGCTGGTTCACTAACTGGTACGTGCTGCACGATCCGTTCACGTTTGTCACCTTTTGGGTTTATTTCACGTGCGCCATCGCCAGCGTGAACCGCGCGCCGTTTGACCTGGCGGAAGCGGAAAGCGAGCTGGTGGCGGGCTTTCATACCGAGTACTCGGGTATCCGTTGGAGCTACTTTTTCATGGCCGAGTACGGCTCGATGATCCTGGTCTCCACCCTGGGGGCGGTCCTGTTCTTTGGCGGCTGGAATGGACCGGTGCCGGTGGCCGAGCTGATTTTTAAAGCGCACGCTTCCCAGCTGACC
>WVZU01000194.1:2584-2875 GCA_011772275.1 Planctomycetales bacterium
GCTGGCCAATCTGTTGGGACTGCTGAACCTGCTGGGCAAGGCGTCGGTGGGTATGATCTTCATGATCTGGGCCCGCTGGACCCTTCCCCGCTTGCGGATCGACCAGGTGATCACCACGTGCTGGAAATACTGTACGCCGATCGCCGCCGTGATGTTTGTGGGCGTAATCAGCTGGCAGGCCGCCGGCTGGCCGTCGGGCGGCGACCTGCTGCCGCAGGGGCGCCAGCGGCCCGGCCAGATCCGCGAGGGTTGGCTTGCCAGCCCACCCCCCGCCCCGCGGACAGCCGCGGG
>WVZU01000194.1:2883-4454 GCA_011772275.1 Planctomycetales bacterium
CCCCCAGCCGCCACACACTGTCCCCATCGCAATCCCCATCCCACATCGACCCGCCTGCATTCCACCCGGCCACGGCCGCGCGACCTGTGTCCCTTGCCATCCAACCTGTGTCTCCTTCCACACCCTGACCGCCATGGACCCGAACTGGCATTCCCTGTTTTTCTATCTGTTTGCCACGATCGCCTGCGCATTTGCGTTGGGTGTGTTGTTCGCCAGCAACGTGGTCCGCATGGCGTTTTATCTGATCATTTCGCTGGCGGCGACGGCCGGCTTGTTCTTCCTGGCCGGCGCGGACTTTGTGGGCACGATGCAACTGGTGCTGTACGTGGGGGGCACGCTGGTGCTGTTGGTATTCGGCGTGATGTTGACCGCGCAAAGCCCGTTTATTTCGCTCAAGACGGGGGGTGGCGAATGGGTCCTGGCTGCTCTGGTGGGCGGCACCGCTTTGGCCGTTCTGCTGCCGATCGCCGTGCAAGTCGGCGGGCCCCACACCAGCTACCCAACCGCACCGGGAGATGCGGCTGCTGATCAGCCTGGCGGGACCATCACGCCGCCCAATCCCACGGCCAGCCGCATCGGGCTGGGTCTGCTGGGCGCGCCGACCGACGACGTCTCCGGCTACTTGTTGCCGTTCGAAATCATCTCGATTCACCTGCTGGTTGTGCTGGTGGGCGCGGCGTATTTGGCGCGGCCGAAGCGTCGAGCGAAAACGGGGCGAGCGGATACGGGGCGAGCGGATACGGGGGAGGGATCGTGATGCTGGGTGCCCCAATCACCATTTCGCATTACCTGATCGTCGGCGCGATCATGTTTGTCTGTGGCGCCGTGTGCATGGCAACCAAGCGGAACGCCTTGGGCGTGTTGATGGGAATTGAATTGGTGTTGAACGGCGCGAATCTGAATTTTGTGGCGTTCGGCAGTGAGCTGCTGGCGCGAAATCCGCAGTTTCGCCTGGGACTGGATGGGCAGATCATCGCGCTGTTTGTGATCGTGCTGGCGGCGGCCGAAGCGGCCGTGGCGCTGGCCATCGTGCTGAACTTTTACAACAACCACGCGACCGTGGACGTGGATCGAGCGGACGAGCTGAAGGGTTGAGCGACGTGGGCGCCTATCTGTCAACGCTGTACCTGATCGCCTGGCTGCTGCCGCTGGCCTCCTTCGTGGCCATTTGCCTCTTCGGACCGCGGATGGGGCGCCTGGGCCGCGGGGCGGGCTTTGTGGCCACCGGCGCCCTCCTGGCGGGGGTTGTCCTCTCCCTGATGGGGCTGGCCGCCTGGGTGGGCCAGCATGGCTGGACGGCCGGCGGGCATCACGGCAACGCCGCTCATCCGGCCGCGGATCACCACGCCGACCCGCACGCCGCCGGTCACGGCGCGGATCATGGGCATGCGGACGGTCCGGNNGCCGGGCAGGCCGACGGTCATGGCCACGTCGGCGATCCGGGCCACGCCGACCCGCACGCAACGGCTCTCACCGGCAAGACGGCCTACCATGGTGACTGGTACACGCTGGTCGAGTTTGGCGATCTGCGGCTGACCATCGGTTATTACGTCGACGCTTTGACCGTGGTC
>WVZU01000089.1 GCA_011772275.1 Planctomycetales bacterium
TGGCGGGCGACGGGCCGTTTCGCACCGGCGGGCTATAAGTTTTTACCGCGAAAGTTGCCTGTGCGGAACGCGTCCGCCATGGCCCGCGGAACTTCTGCCTCGGCCAACAGCACCCGAGCCCGGTTGTCCGCCACGCTGGCCTTCATTTCCTGTTCGCGAGCGATCGCTTCGGCGCGGCGCTGTTCCGCTCGTGCTCGTGCCACGCGCGTATCGGCTTCGGCCTGGTCGGCTTGCAGGCGAGCGCCGATGTTTTCGCCGACATCGATATCGGCGATGTCGATAGAGACGATTTCGAAGGCGGTCTGCGCGTCGAGTCCGCGTTCCAGGACGGCCTTGGAGATCCGGTCCGGGTTCTCCAGGACATCCTTGTGGGTATCGGCCGAGCCGATGGCGCTGACGATCCCTTCGCCGACTCGGGCCACCACGGTATCTTCGGTGGCACCGCCGATCAGCTGAGCCAGATTGGTGCGGACCGTCACGCGGGCCTTGGCCATCAGTTGAATACCGTCCTTGGCGATGGCGCTGAGCGTGGTTTTGCCCGACTTGCGCGGGTCGGGACAGTCGATGACCTTGGGGTGGACACTGGTCCGCACGGCGTCCAATACGTCGCGGCCGGCCAGGTCGATCGCGGCAGCTCGGTCAAAATCGAGGTCCATGCCGGCGCGGTGAGCGGCGATGAGGGCGTGGATCACGTTGGGCACGTTGCCGTTGGCCAGGTAATGCGCTTCCAGCCGGCTGGTGGTGATGCCCGTGTTGGGATCGGTTCCCACGCCTGCCTGCATGGCCATGATCTTGGCGTCGACGATCGTGCGGGCGTTGACCTGGCGAAACGTCATGCCGACCAGGCTGAAAATGCTGACCCGCGCGTTGGACATGTACGCGCGAAACCACAGTTTGCCGTACACGGCCACGAGGATCACGATAAAAAAGATAAACAGGCCACCGGCCGCCAGGATNNTGCCAGGATGACCAAGGTGGGCAAAGTGTTCCCGCCACCTTCCGGTGCTTCGACTTGAGCCAGAAACAGAAAGTGTGAAATATCCATCGGTTTCCCCGTTGGAGGGCAGGCAGGTGGGAATCGCAGCGGGGTACCCGGCCCGTCAGAACAGCGGGTCCTCGCCGGCTCGTTTCCCAGGGAGCAGGTTTTCGCACCTCCCCCCAGGACGCCCCACAGCTTACCCCATCCAGGGGGGATCGGAAAGAACCTATCGTGCGGGTTGCGGCAGGCTTGCCGACGGCCCGGCCCGCCGCGGGCCTGGGGGGCGGGGGGGGCGGGAAGCGGGGGGGAGGGGAACGGTGCGGAGGGCTGGCGATTTTTTTGTAAAAAAAATTTGCCAGGACGCCAAGCGTCAGCTATGTTGCGGCCCCGCGGATGGGGTTTTGCGGCCTGGCGGCGTCCGGGCGAAGTTGTCGGTTGCCGGGGGCGGTTCTGAGCGGATTTGCCGGTGCGGCGGCCGGCGGTCGGACCGCAAGCGGTTCTGGTCGATCGGGACAAAACGGTTGGATCGGCAGAGGCCCCAAAAAATTTGCGGGGGCCTGTCAAAAAAAGCGTACGCCGGCAGCCTGCCGCGTCGATGCTTGCAACGGTAACGACAATGGATTGATCGATCGGGAACGGACTTCCCACGGCAAGCCGCTGAAAAGCACCCCTTTTGGCGGCGGATCCCGGACAGCATGGCCGGGAGTATCACCGTACGAAAGGAGTCCGTACTCGATGAACGCTTCGCTCTCCACCGGATTGGTCTTCAGCCTTTTATTCGCTACCGCGGTTCAAGCAGACTTTCCTGCAACCTACACGTACGATCCGTACGTGCGTCACGCGAACGACTACGTGGAAGATTTTAGCGAGCCGGTGGAATTGCAGCCTCTGCCGCTTCCGCCTGGCGAATCGACAAGTTCTTTCAGCCCCGGTCCCTTGCCTGACATCAACGGCCAGGCCCACAAACACCGCGGCAGCGAACCGCTGGCGCCGGCGGCCCCTCACGGCTGGAGCGACGCCGACCAGCATACCTCCTTCGATCCTGCCGCGTATGCCGGCGGCTCGACGTACGGCAACTGGAGCGGGTTGACCAGTGGCTGGTACGGCAGCGCGGCGGGTCTGTACCTGACGCGCGACCTTCCCAGTCGTCGCGTACTGACGTCCGACCTTGCCGATCCGACGTGGGTCGGATTGACCAATCGGGATGCGGATGTCGGCTGGGAGCCCGGTTTCGAAGTGACCTTCGGGCGGTGCCTGACCGAAAACTTGCGTTGGGAAGCCGGCTATTGGTGGCTGGACCAGATGCAGAGTTACGCGGGGGTCTGGGACCCGACCGCCTCGCTGATCACCACCATCGATCTGAACAACGTCACCATCGGGCCCGACCCGGCGGCGACCTTTTTTGACGGTTCTTCTGAACACGTGTTGCACCGCGCGTACGACATGCAGAACATCGAGCTGAATTTGTACTATCGGCCTTGTTGGTTCAGCAGCTGCGGCGAAGGGTATTACGGCTGCACCCCGTGCGACAACCCCTGGCACGTCGAATTGCTGGCCGGTATTCGCTACTTCCGCTTTGAAGACTATCTGCAGTTCGGCAGCGTGGAAGGGACCGCCAACTTTGGTGACGACGACGGCCGCTGGGAGGCCTACGTAGAGAGCGAAGTGGAGAATCACCTGATCGGTGCTCAAATCGGCGCGCTGATCGATTACCATCTCACCCACTGCTGGACGATCTACGCTCGTCCCAAAGTCGGCCTGTACGGGAACCACATCAACCAGGATTTCCGAGTCCGCCGGGGAGACGATCTGGAAGTGGGTCAGAATACGATCACGGGCGAATGGTATCCGGTAGCGTCGAACAAAAATGATATTTCCTTCCTGGCCGAGATCGACTTGGGGGTCCGCTGGGATTTTTCTTCCAACTGGTCGGCCTTTGCCGCGTATCGAGCGATCGCGGTTACGGGGGTGGCGTTGAGCGACGAGCAGATTCCCCACTACCTGGCCGACATTGCCGGAGTTCGCGATATCGATTCGGGCTCCAGCCTGATCGTCCACGGCGTCGTGGCCGGTTTGCAGTTTCAATTCTAACAGCGTGAATGCGGGGACGTCACGTTGCGGAGGCGGCTCCCGAGCCTTGTGCTCGGGAGCCTTTTTTTATGCTTCCACAGAATCTGGGGGTAGATTGCTGTTGACCAAGGGTGGGCGTCGCCACAGTCCGTCCGCCTGGGGAAGCAGTGTGAACAGCAGGTCGGTGCAGGGTAGCCGGTGAAGTGTATTCGGTTAAGAGTGTTCGGTTAAGGGTGTTCGGTTAAGGGTGTTCGGTTAAGGGTGTTCGGTTA
>WVZU01000158.1 GCA_011772275.1 Planctomycetales bacterium
GAATTCGACCCGACCCTGGCCGCTTTTGGACTGCTGCATGTCAAGCTGGCGGTGCCGGGGTACGGTGTTTTCGAAAGCTCGATCGCCGATCTCAACGTACGTCCTTTCCGCAGAGTTCGCGACCAGATTCAGCAGACGCGCGGCACGCGTTATTTGCCGGTCGAGCGTACGGGGCGTGGTAAACGGGTAAATTGAGCCAGCCGCTGTGGAAGAAGACCACCGGATAATTGGCCCGCTGCCAGGCTGGCCGATCGGGAGAACTTCTGACTTAGCCAGGTTTTCTCAGGGACAGGGCATGCAGAATGAAGACGGTACCGGCGGATATTAGCGCCCAGCCGATCCAACGGGGCGGGGCGATGACCTTGCGAGCCTTCACCTTCCCAAAGCTTGCCGTCTGAATGATCTCGGCCTTCGCCACTTGTTTTTGGGACCCCATCTTTTGAGCAATAAACTTTGTGCTTGGTTCGTTCAAAACCACCAAGTCCACCGCGCGCAACTGAATGCCAACAAACAGAATTAGCAAACCAACTAAGAAAAAGTGATTGCGGTTAAGTTCCACGTCATCCCCCTGGTGAGACCCGCGTGAACGGCCGCTGCCCTTGCCAGTCGGCCGATCCGCTCCTATCCAATATCGAATGCCACGCCGTTGTCACTTGACGGCACGGGGGATCTTAGCGGTTTTTTCGTGGAACGATGCTCAAAACCGGCGCATCCGATAGTTTCGGACAGACAGGTTGCCGATCACGGTATTCGAAATCGAGGATGGAGGATTCGAACGGCCGTTGGGATTCGTCTCGTANNCAGACCCTCGACGCCGTCGAACAGCGACTCGATGGCAGTTTCCTTCATCAAGTTTGCTTTGCCCGCGCGAACCATGGCCGCCGAAACGTTGGGATGTTCAGCCCAATCGCGCGGCTTGAAATTGCGGATATCGACGTAGGTCTCCTGAAAGGTCACACCCATCTTGGGCACCAGATGGATGCCGTCCTCGGCGTGAATCACGTGGTACTTCAACGCACCCAGGACAAAAATACCACCGGCGATAAAACCAAAAAAAAAGGCTCCCAAACGACTAAACATGACCGCCGCGCCTTGTTAACGATTGACTTGCAAAAAAGTAGGGGGTGGGAATTTTAGACCACCTCCCGATCACCGACAACGGCAAACAGAGGTACCGCTAGCACCTCGCTGGCCACCGCCGCTTGACGGGTACCAGCGGCCAGCCGGACAATGCGGGGATAGCATCTTCGATAAGCAAGGCCCCCTTTCCTGTCCATGACGATGAAAATTCTTTCGCTGGAAACTACTTGTGACGAAACGGCGGCTGCCGTCGTGACCGATCAGCTGGAGGTCCTCTCCTCGGTGGTGGCTTCGCAAGACGATCTGCACCGCAAATATGGAGGTGTCGTGCCGGAGCTGGCCTCGCGGGCTCACGTACAACGTATTTTGCCGGTGATCGAGCAGGCGTTGCGCAAGGCGGGGATTACCTTAGGCGATCTGGACGCAGTGGCTGTGGCCAACACGCCGGGGCTGGCCGGTTCACTACTGGTCGGCCTGGTGGCGGCCAAAACGCTTTGCCTGGCCTTGGGCCTACCTTTGATCGCCGTCGACCACCTGCAGGCGCACATCTTTGCCTGCCGGCTGGCCGCCGGCCAGGACATTTTTCCCTGTGTGGGACTGGTAGTCAGCGGCGGCCACACCAGCTTGTACCGCTGCCGTGACGCGCTCGACTTTCAACTCCTAGGTTCCACACGCGACGACGCTGCCGGGGAATCGTACGATAAGGTGGCGGCCATGCTGTCGCTACCGTATCCTGGCGGGCCATCGGTAGACCGGGCCGCGCGGAACGGCGATCCGGCCGCCTTCCAATTTCCGCGTACTTTTCTCAACGATGAAGACCACCTCGACTTCAGCTTCAGCGGCCTGAAAACGGCCGTCCGCTACCAGATTGCCGGCCCGGGCAAAGTCGATTTTTCCCAGCTAAATTTGCCACCGCAACGGATTGCCGATCTGGCGGCCAGTTTTCAGGAAGCGGTAGTTGATTGCCTGGTGGGTAAAGCCGAGCTGGCGATGCGTTGGACAGGCCTGCAGACACTGTGTGTCGGCGGGGGGGTCGCCGCCAACAGCCGTTTGCGTCAGCGACTTACCGAATCAGCCCAGCAGCATGGCTGGGAATTGCATATCGCGCCGCTGGCACTCTGCACCGACAACGCGGTCATGGGTGCGATCGCCGTGGAACGCCTGAAAGCCGGCTTGGTGGAGCCGCTGGAGCTGGACATTCAGCCTGGCATGGTCCGCAGCGGTGCAAGTGCCTGATGGCAAAAAGGGCAATCCAAATTTGCTTAGTCCCACCACCACTTTGCGCCAGCCGGTGCCGCGGCTTGGTCCCGATCTGCAGCCAGTCCCTGGCTCAGCTCATGACGCCGGGCCACTTGCATGGACCGGATTTGTACGCCGCCGGATGCGGTCAGCACCAAATGATTACGCGTGTGGCGGTAGCTGACTTGCGACGGCACGTGCCTGGGAGCTGGATGTTGACTGAGAGAGAAAAATTTAGGATTCAACAAAGTACTCAGATCGATTCCAGCCTTTTCATGTAATTTTTCGCTGGCAATCAGTTCACTGATCACCGAGGCGTCCATGCAGTTACGCAGGTCTCCGAAGACGGGTAGCCGAGCGGAAAGCTGGTCGTACTTGGCCGTCATCGTATCGGCCCATTTCTTGGCCAGCGGATTGACCTTGCCGGTCGCTTCTCGCGTTCCATCGTTCGCTACCAGTTCGTCCTCGGTCAGCACCTTCACGCCCCGGCCCCGCAGCTGCCAGGCCAGTCCCTCGCCGTCGGTCAGGAGGGCCTCGTAATCATCTTCGATCCACCAGCGAGGCATCATGTTGGAACCCCGCGGGTTCCGGATCATGTGCAGGAAGCTGGGCATGCCTGGTACGGGGGACGGCTCAAACCCCATCGCCAGGCGTTTCATCCGGTAGTCTGCGGCCACCAGCACGCCAGCCAAGCGGGTTGTGGGATCGATGCCGGTCAGGGTAATGGTCTGCAGGCCCAGCCTTTCTTCGATCGCGCGGGCCAGGCGGTCTGGATTTCGCGTAGCCGAGCGATCCCTGCTGATCTGGTTCAGGTAGCTCTGCATTTGCTGCACGCCCTCTGGCTGCGGGTCGATCGAACAGCTGATCACGTTCTGCTCCTGATCGAAGGCCGCGCGGAGGGCCGCCATGAGGAGTTCCAGGCGCACGACCGGTTTGCCGGTTGTCGCACCGACGGGATCCCCTCCATCGTCACGAAGCCAGGCTTCGGCCGGCCCGGCCAGAACGATGTCGTTCTGCTCAGGGTAGACAAACAAATAACGGACCCGCTGCAAGCCGCCCAGAAAGCGAATTGCTTCGGGCAAGGTCGC
>WVZU01000150.1:0-262 GCA_011772275.1 Planctomycetales bacterium
GAGGGGCAATGCCTCGTCCCAGGGGGCCACTCGTCATTGGCCACGAACAGCTCCCCCTGCATGACCCGTTCCTAGAAATAGACTTTTGGAATTGTGCAAGTACCGGTTTCCACGATCTGCTGGACGCACTGCAAAAGTTCGCGAGGGCTGAATGGCTTGGGAAACACCCCCAGCACGTGGTATTTTTCGGCAAACTCGTCGTGAGGCAGTTCCAGTCCTTTGGCGGTCAGCATGAGGATTGGCAAATCACGCGTCTGCTCAT
>WVZU01000150.1:282-2687 GCA_011772275.1 Planctomycetales bacterium
TTCGCGGCAGCGTTGGCAAAGGCCGATACCGTCCAATCGGGGCATCTGGCAATCGGTGATCAGCACGTTGGGCAGCCATTGTTCGTCGTGCAGGATTTCCCACGCTTCCTGCCCGTCACTGGCCGTTCGCAAATCAAAACCTGCTCGACGAAATTTAATCTCTGCCGCATGCAGGATATGGGATTCGTCATCGCACATGAGGATTCGCTTGGTCATCGCAACACGCTTCTTTATGTCAGGAGGCCGAAATTACGGCCCTCCCGCTCATTTCAGTTTCCCGGTCCCCGGCAGCTGCACGGCAAATTTGCTGCCATGCTCCAACTCGCTCTCCACCTGAATGTGCCCCTGATGGACGTCTTCCACGATATGCTTGGTCAGGGGCAGGCCGAGCCCGGTACCGGAGGCCATCTTTTTGTCTTTCCGCACGCGATAAAATTTTTCAAACACCCGTTTTTGATCTTCTTCGCTGAGCCCCACGCCCTGATCTTCCACTTCGAACTCGACACGATTCGAGACCAGCCGGCTGCGCAAGGTGACGCATTTTCCGGCGGGGGTATATTTCAGACCGTTGGAGAGCAAATTAATGGCGCACTGCAGGATCATGTCGCGATCGACATGCACGCCCAAAAACATCTGGCTCAACTCTTTCTTCAATTCGATCTTCTTTTCGGTAGCCGTCGGCTGCATGATCTCGAAGGCCTCTTCAAGGATTTCATTCAACGACTGATTCACCTTCGCAACCTTCACCACGCCCGCTTCGATCCGCGCGATGTTCAACAGATTCTCTACCAGCCGTTGCAAGCGATCCGCCTGCAGCCGGATGATATTCAGGAACTCGCGCAGGGTGTCCTCATCTTCGGCCTCCCCGTCTTCGATCAACTCCAGGTAGGCCTTGATGCCGGAGAGCGGCGTTTTCATCTCGTGGCTGACCATGGAGACAAATTCGGCATTCCGCTTCTGGATTTCCTTATGCGTGCTGATATCCTGCAGGATGGCCACCGTTCCCTCACCAGGACCCTCCTCGTTTTCATCCGTCTGCGACAGGAGATTCTTGGCCGTGACGCGGTACCAGCGGCCCTGACCCTCGGTGTCCGAAAGCTCGACTTCACAGGCGCGTTCGCCATGACAACGCCGGCGGCGCGTCTCGGTCATCAAGCGGACAATGCTTTCGCATTCGACCAGATCGGAGAGCAGCTGTTTTTCATCCGGGTCCAGGTTGAACCCAAACAGCTCGGCAGCGTTGGGATTCGCCAAAACCAATTCGTCATATTCGTCGACAACGAGAATCGGATCGGTGAGGTTTTCCAGAATATGGGAGATCTGGCGATGGTGCCTGGCGTTGAATCGGGAGCGAACTTCCAGAGCCGCCTGTTTCATTTCCGCCTCACGCATCCGTTCGTTTAACAAAAGCAGGTGATTTTGGAATCGAGCGATGACTTCGGCCCAGGGGCTTCCCGCCGGCAGGTCTTCGAACAATTTGGCGACATCCAGGGCCTTCAGATCGGCAACGTCCATCTGAATCAGCAGTTCCAGGTAGCGCCGTGACAACGCCTGGCTACGGACCAGTCCCCCCAACATGTAGGCGCTGTAGACGCCGGCAACCACCAGGGCCACCATCAGCATGTCCAGCTGAGCCAGCCAATGCTCGGACGGCAGCCAACGGTCGGCCAGCCAACCCAGCAACAGGCCTGCCGTGGGTACGATGCAGGCCAGGATCAACAGCGTGTCCGACTTGCGGGTGAACATTTTCTTCTCGTTACATCCAATGGCCGGTTTTCGAATATGGCACGCAACGCCAGCCGGAGGGCCGCGCGGAGGGCTCAACGATCAACTTCCCAGGTCGCATTGCCACAGCTTGGGGCCCAGGGGCGACTCGACCATCCCCCTGGTACCTTCGCAAGAAAAACCGGTCCGCGACCTGCCGCTCAACCAGCTTTTCCAGCGCAAAGCTCCATAAAACGTAGGTTAGAGGGTTTGTGCTGTCCAAAAAACGCAACGGCCAAAGTGCGACCCGCCCGACGGATCGCTGGCCCGACGGTGATCCGCGGTTCCCATGACGCGGATTGGATCGCTTGCAGGGCCTCACCCCTGCCGGACAGCCCTCGCCCCCGCGCCACCCGCTCCGGTTGTGCGTGTCGTAACGCCACTGGTGCCAGCCACCACGTGGCGGCTGGTTGTTGACCGGATCGCGCTTTTTTGGGGGCCGGGTACGTGGTTAGCCCGACTGCCTTGCTCGTGGAATTCGGGCGGCGGGAAAATCGGTGAAGTCGGGGAGGCCTCCGTCCGCCTGGGAAAGAAGTGTGAACAGCGGGGAGCTTGGGGATAAGCGGGTCGTTGAAGGGTAGCCGGTTAAGAGTGGTCGGTTAAGAGTGGTCGGTTAAGAGTGGTCGGTTAAGAGTGGTCGG
>WVZU01000371.1:0-3911 GCA_011772275.1 Planctomycetales bacterium
GGAAGACCGCGCCGGGGGAACCGATTGGAGCCACGATGCCAGCGCTGACGATCAACCGCTGGATGGTCTCCTCCAACTGTTGATCGAACTGCGGGCCGAAGCCCGCCAAGGCAAAAATTTTGCCACGGCCGATCGTATTCGTGACTGCCTGGCAGCCGCGGGTGTCGTCCTCGAAGATCGACCCGACGGAACCGAGTGGTCGCTTGGCCAGACCTGAACCGATCCGGGAAGCCCCGCGGCATGACACGCATCTTGGGAGTCGATCCGGGATTGAATGTCACCGGCTACGGCGTGTTGGAAGCCGGAGCGGACGGGATGCGCTTGTGTGAAGGCGGGGTGGTGCGGGCCGCCGCTCGCGGCAGCCTCTTCCAGAAGGTCCAGCAGATCTACGAGGGAATCGTGGACGTCATCGCCTCCCTGCAGCCGGATGTCATGGCGCTGGAAGAGCTGTACAGTCACTACGAGCGACCGCGAACGTCCATTTTGATGGGGCACGCGCGAGGCGTGATCTGCCTGGCGGCCAGCCAGGCGGGGCTGGCCACCCACAGCTATGCCGCCACCCAGGTCAAGAAGATTCTGACAGGCAACGGCCGAGCACCCAAGCGGCAGATGCAGGACGCGATCCAACGCGAATTGGGCCTGCACCAGGCCCCCGACCCGGCAGATGTCGCCGACGCCCTGGCGATCGCCCTCTGCCATCACTACCTTGCAGATAAGGTCACGCATGATCCATAAAATTACCGGAGACCTGCTGGCCGTCCACGACGAGGACGTGTTGCTGGCCGTGGATGCCTTCGAATATCAGGTACGCATCCCCGAATTCGCGCGGCGGCAGCTCCAGCATCGCATGGGCGAGAACGTTCAGCTCTATACGATCCACTACCTGGAAGGCAACCCCATGCAAGGCCGCCTCACACCCCGCTTGATCGGCTTTCTCAACGAAGCCGAACGCGAGTTTTTCGAACTCTTCTGCTCCGTCGACGGCGTCGGTGTCAAAAAAGCGCTGCGGGCCATGGTCCGCCCCGTCCGCGACGTGGCCACGGCGATCGAAGAGCAAGACACCAAGGCGCTGGCCGCCCTGCCAGGCATTGGGCCGGCCACCGCCGAACGGATCGTGGCCAAGCTGCGGAGAAAGGTCCCCAAGTTCGCCCTGCTGGCTTTGCGCGACGAACCGCTAGAGGCCATCGTGCAGCCGGATGTCGTCAGCGAGGGCTTCGAACTCCTCCGCAGCCTGGGACATACCGACCGGGACGCGCGGCGGCTGCTGGACGCCGCCCTGGCCAAAAAAAAGAAATACCCCGATGTGCAGGCCCTCCTGCAGGCGGTCTACGAACAGCGAGGAGAGGATTTCTCGCCGTAGGCGGCGCTCCCCGCGTGGCCCGACCCCACCCACACCGGTCAACCCCTCCAAAACAAAACCGGCGAACAGATCCGGGGTCGTGGGCAAGGGTTGATCAAGCAGCTGAGGCCTGTCGATGTTGTCCCGATTTTGGACTTGGCAGATCTCCGCAGGCGGGGGCAGGCCCCCCCACAACCGCTCGTCAATCCGCACTCCCAGCTATTGCTCCCTCCGCCAGCTGTGGCTGCCCGGCAAGTCCAGCCCCTTTTTTCACGCGGTACTCCCTGCATCCACCTGCTGTCATCCAACCGCCCCCATCATGCCTGCCCTTTTTTATTTTTTCGGGCGTGTCCTGTTTTGAGCGCGCCTTTGTTGAACGTCCCTCTGCGCCGTTAATCAACAACCGACAAAACGGGGTTCACCGCCGGTTGCACAGTCCCGCGTAATCCCTGCCAGCGGAGAAAGCGGGAACCGCTGGGCTAATCGAACTTCAGGTTCATGACAAAGCGGGACCAGTTTTTCTGGAAGGCCTGCAGGTCAGGCTGGTCCAGGACGGCACGCAAGGTTGCCAACCCAGTGGGGTCCCGCTTGGCACTGCGACGAAAGCGGTGATAAAAGTCGCGCAACTTGCCCTGTTCCTGCAGGTAATAGCAGAGGTACCTGGCCTGCGCGTAGTTGGTGCCGCGGTGGTCTTGGTAGAACTCGGTGGTCGAGCTGCTGCAGAGGGCCCGAAAGGAGGGCAGCTGGCCGGCGCGAATGGCCTGCTGCAGCCCGGGCAGTCGCCAATTGGGGTAACCGTAAATGGCCTGGTCGACCTCGCCGCACTGCTCGTACAACGAAGCCAGCCCCTCATTGAACCAGGCGGGGCAGTCGGGAAAGTTGGCCGCGATGAAGGGGTGTACCATCTCGTGGACCAGCGTGCCGCCGCCGGTGCTGATGTTCATCACCAACGCCCGCTGTGCGGGAGAATAATAACCGAAGGGCGTACTCGGCTTCTGACCGAAGAGCGCCTTTGCGTGGCGGTAGTAGCTGGCCTGGTTCTTGAACAGCCAGATGTCGATGATCTGATCGGGGTCTTCTGTAAAGTACAGCTGCTTCAGCCTGGTGACGGCCCATTGAATGGTCTCCCTGGCGCGACGCCGCACCCGCTCGGCCGACTCGTCCCCAATCACCACAAAGGGCCGCTGGATGACATAAGAAAAATCATTTCCAGGAAGGCGGCGTCGCAGCTCGCGAATATGTTGCGCGTAATCGGCGTCGGTCGGGCCGCGGGCCAGCGGTGGTGACACGATCGATCCGGCCTGCAGGCGGAGGCGGACGACGGTCCAGCGGTCGGGACGGTAGTGCAGTGGCCACAGCTGCAGGAACGTGGCCCGTGCCATCCGCCGGTAGCCCCCCTCACGCTCAGCCGGCTCGTGATAAATCACCTCGTCCGACTCGGCATCGTACCCCAGCATCAGCCGAAAATGTTCGTTAGCGCCCGGCCGAGCGTCGTAGCGCATGCACACGATGGAGGGGACTTGATTGACCAGGTCTTGGTAGAGCTCCTTCCACAGCCGTTCCAGTTCCCCCGCGGCCCGCGCCGGATCCACGTAGCTCCACACCCTCCCCGTCTCAAACCCGATCCGGTCCAGGGCCCGCTTCAGTTCGGGCGTCGTACAACCGCGACCCTTGAGCGGATCGAGTCCGGCTTGATCGAAGACGGCATCCTGATCGAACCGGTGCCCCAGGCTCTGCAAGACCATCGCCGCACACGCTTCCCCGCAGAAGTCCGGCTTCTGGCGTAAATGCGGCACTTGGCGGATCAGGGTGCTGCCAGCGGCGACCCGCGTTCCGGTCGGCAGGTGGGAAAAGAGAGGAGCCACCGGGACGGTGAAGGCCAGCAGTGCGGCCGGCAGCAGGAACCGAACGGACTCGAATCGGCGACCCATCACACACCTCGTCAACTGCCCCTCGTTCGTCACCCGCCTCGTGGACAATTATAGGCAGATAACGTGGCCGAAAGGTGTGCGCCTTGGTAACGAGCTGGTAACGGGCAGCCTGCCCTGGTGGCCCAGGCCGCCGCTGCAGCGAACCGCCGGCAGGGAACCAGGGAGCCAACCGAGACGCATCCCCGGCGAGACCTTCGAGGCCGGCGATCGGTGTGAGCAACTGCGGAACGCCCCCGGCAACCCAGAGACCGCCGGGGTGGAAAAGCGGGGTGGAAAAGGACGGCATGACCCGTGCCAAACGGCAGGCCGCGTCCAGGGGACACTTTTCGGCTGCGTGCCATGCCTGACCCCTTATCGCGGCCTGGGGGCTGACACAGGGGGCGCCGACTACCGCCGCGGCCGGCGGGTAACTTTGGCCGGAGAGGCCTGGCGGAGGAAAGCGAACAAGTCGGCGATCTCTTTCATCTCCAGTTGGTTCAACAGCCCGGGGGGCATCGACGAGAGGCGGGAAGGGGTGATTTGCTGGACCTCGTCCTTCGCCAGCTTTGTCTCCTGGCCGGCCGAATCGAGCACGATCAGATCGGTGCTCAGCGTATCCCGGAATACGACCCCCGTGTAGATCTTTCCCCCCTTGGTCTCAA
>WVZU01000371.1:3927-11872 GCA_011772275.1 Planctomycetales bacterium
TGGTCTCGACCACCTTGGTGCCATAACGATCCGATATCACGTGGGAGGGGTAGACGATCGACTGGAGAATCTCTTTTTCCTGCAGGCGGCTGGCGACGGTCGTCAGGTCAGGGCCGATTCCCTTACCCTGCGGTCCGTGGCGATGGCACTTGGCACAATCCGCTTTGCGAAACACGGCGGCTCCGTGACCGGCATCGCCCTCGCGACCCTGATCGCTGGCCAGGTAATGCAGCAACTGCTGGTAGGTATAGCGATCGTCCCGCGAAGGGCCGGGCAATTTGGCTTCTGGCTGGTCCGGATACTGCTCTGCAAACCAGTCCTGCCAGGCGGCCAATCGGCTGGCGGGCGGGTCGTCGGCCCCGCCCATTCTGTGGCCGGTCCATTTTTCCAGGAGGGCCAGGATTTGCCGCCGCCCGGCATCGCTGTTCTGTTTCAGCCCTTGCAAAATCAGGTCCCGCACCGGCCGGGGGGACTGCGGCGCCAGATCCATGTCGGCCAGGGCGGCGATGACTTCTTGAGCGGCGTTGCCTTCCACAATCGGCAGGCAACGGACCAGGTAGGGCCAGTTGTTCGCGTCGCGGACCTGAGCCAACCCCATCGCCAACACCCCCCGCCGTTCGGGTTCCTGGTCGTAAAGTTTCCGCAAGTAGGCCATCGCGGTCGGTGCTTGACTGCGGGCCAGGACGGCGGCGATCCCGATCCGCAGCTTCTCCGCCGGCTGGTCTTCGCGGCTGGCCAGTTTCTGGTCCAGGGCCTGCAGCTGCTGCAGCTGCCCCTCCTCCAGCGACGCGGGCAGGCGGGCGATCGCGCCCAGGGCCGCCTGCGGCCAGCGTTCGGCCTGAGCCAACACCTCCACCCGCTCGCTATCCGACATGCGACTGACAAAGTCGCGAGCCGCCACGTCCAGGTATTCCGCCTGGTTCGAGCTGGTTACTGCTTCTCGGAGGGCGACGAAATGTTCCAGCATTTTGAAGCGCTGCGGGGAAGAAAGTCCGGTGACGAAGTGCGGAGCGTGGACGGCCAGGTGGATGCGGTCCTCGGTCTCCAGTCCGGCCTCCAGTTGTTCCAGCAGGCGGTCGGCGATCCCGCTGGCCTGGAGACAAGCCAAGAGGCGGATCAGTTCGCGGTTGATCATGGCGTTGCCGGCGGGATACTCGGCGGACAACTGCGTGGCGAAGGCGGCTTTTTCCTGCTCGTCCAGCTCGCCGCGTCCCACCGCCAGCTGGCAGATCCTCAGCAGGTCCAGAAAGTTGGCATCGGAGACAAACCCGCGCATCAGGGTTCGCATTTGCTGCAAGATGGCCTGGCAGGTCGCGGTGTCGGGATGGGCACTGAGCATGGCAGCCGAGCCGGCCAGGACGACCCGCTGGTACGGGGAGTTGAGGACTTTCTCCTGCCAGCGGTCGACGGGGACTGTCTGCAAGGCTTTGGCCGCGGCCCAGGCGACGTAGCGATCGTTGCTGGCCAACAGCGGGATCAACCTGTCGACCGGCAGCGGGTACCCGCCCCGCACCAGGGCCTCGCAGGCCCGCCGCTGGACCCAGGGTTCCGGATCTTCCAGGAGTTTCGCCAGCCGATCGGCGAACTCAGCCGCCCCGCGGACGCCGATCAAATACACGGCCATCCCGCGGACATTGGCGTCCCGGTCGGCCAACAGTTCTCGCAACAAATCTTCCGGTGGGGCCGGACCGAATAACTGCATCAGCTGCAAGGCGCGCGTCCGCCGCTTGACCGGTGCCTCCGTCTGCCGAGCGATCTTCGTCAGCTGCTGTTCCCACCCGGCACCCAACTTCTGCTTGACCACGGCAATCCGCTGCCGGGCGTAGGCGGAATCGAGCTGCGGCTGCCGCAGGGCAACTTCAATTCCCTGGCCCAGATCCTGAACCTGGCGGGGAACGCTGCCGGTCCAGGTGACCCGATAGATACCCCCTTCGGTACCACGTCCGCCCGTGCAGAGGTACAGCCAGCCGTCGGGGCCAACTTCCAGGTCGGTGACATTGAGCGGATGCCCTTCCAGGAATACCTTGGCCGTCCCTTTATACCCAGCTCCGTTCCGAGCCAGTTGCACCGCCATGATCTGCCCCCGGGCCCAGTCCCCCATGAACAGCATGCCGTGATATCTGGCCGGATACATCACATGATCGTAAAAGGCGAGTCCTGTTGGCGAGCCGTTTCCGGTTTCCAGCACAGCCGGCAGGCTGTCGATATAGTGGGACGGCCACTTGGCCCAGCCACTTCGCCAGCCAAATTCCGCCCCCGCCGTCACCTGATGAATCCGTGTCGGCCGGTACCAGCTGGTGCCCTGGTCCCATTCCATGTCGGCGTCCCACGTCAGCAGCTCACCGTGACCATCAAACGCGATGTCGTAGGGATTGCGCAGCCCACCGGCAAAGCGTTCCAGCACCGAACCGTCGGGGGCCACGCGCAGAATGATTCCGCCCGGCGCTTTGATATTCCTGGCGTGACCGCGCGGATCTTCGTAACGCGGTTGCACCAGATCGCCTTCGTAGACATAGCGATGAGGACTGGCCTCCAGCGGCGGGGTAGCCAGTTGGGTTTGATTGCCACACACCATGTAGATCAAACCATCGGGTCCCAGCCGCAGCCCGTGGGGTCCATGTTCTTGCATGCGGCCCTTGAACTTGACGATCGCCGCAACTTTGTCCGCAACGCCGTCCCGGTCAGTATCGCGAAGTCGATAGAGCGCCGCTCCTTCCGGGCCGTCTGCCGTCGCGTAGACCTCGCCATTCATCCCCAAAATGCCCTGGCAGTTTTTCAATTGATCGCAGTAGACGGTCACGTCGTCGGCGATCTTGTCCTTGTTCGAGTCCAAGACCAACAGCAGCGGCCCGTTTTCCCGTGATGCCAGAATGTTGCCGAATTCGTCGAAGCTGATGGCCAACAGGGAGCCTGTATCTTTCCCCTTGACCACCCACTCCACGCGAAACTCGCGCATCACCTCAAACCGCGCTCGCTTGCTCTTCGACTTGCCGCCAGCCACTTCCCCCCAGGGTGGTGTCGCTCCCAGCTTTCCCAGGGACCTGGCTGCTTGCCAACGGGCATCCCGGAACCCGCGCTGCTGCCATCCCATCTGCCGCCGGACACTCGTCCGCCAGGCGTTATTCGTCGAATAACTGCTCGTGCTGCCGCTCTGGTCTTTGATCAGAACACTGGCCGCCAGGCCGGCAGGCCCTGGTTCTGACTTTAATCCCTCCACGGCGATCACGTTTGTACCGTTAAGCAGGTAGGGGCTGATGTCGTAGAAGTCCTGCTGCGACCAGTCCTTGCCGCTGCCAATTTTGACACCGTTCACATACAAAAGGTATTGCTGGTCGCAACGAATCCAAATCTCTCCCGACTCAGCCCCGCGCAAATTCAGCTTCCGCCGAAAAAATGACAAACCTGCCGCTTTGTCTGCGGATGTCTTGACCGGCGCCCAGATCCACTCCGCCTCGTCAGCATAGACCGACGGCAACCATGTCGTGCCAGCCATCAGTGCCGTCAGCGAGAAAAGCACCCATGACAACCGTGTACGTCTAAAGATTACCCATCTCATGCTCGACACCCGCTGATAAAAGAAAAGTTGCCGACCAATATCCACGCGGGAAACCGCCAGTCAGACGACAACACTCACCGCGCAGGGGCGGTAGAGTATCAACGGGAAACTGCCAGGACAACAGAGCTTGGACCAGACACTTGCCGGTTCCGCTAGCAGCGGTAGCAGGCAGAGGGGCAGGGGGGGGCTTACGTGTAAGGACAGGCGGCCAGCTGGCCTGTCTCTTTTTCCTCCAGCGGGGGAAGCATGTCGGCGCATTGGGGTTGCACAATGGGACAGCGCGTACGGAAGGGGCAGCCGCTGGGCTTGTTCAGCGGTGTCGGAATCTCGCCTTTCAATCGCTGGCGATCAGGACGCTGTTTGGAGGGATCGGGATGGGGTACCGCCGAGACCAAAGCGCGGGAGTACGGATGGGCCGGCTGGCGGTAAACCGGCTCGCTGGCACCCATCTCGACCAGGTTGCCCAGATACATCACGGCAATGGTGTCGCTGATGTGGTAGACCACCGACAAGTCGTGAGCCACGAACAAATATGTCAATCCCAGCTCGTCCTGCAAATCCTGCAACAAGTTAATCACCTGGGCCTGCACGGAGACATCCAGGGCCGAAACGGGTTCGTCGGCAATGATCAATTTCGGGCTGACGGCCAGGGCTCGAGCGATCCCGATCCGCTGCCGCTGCCCCCCGGAAAACTCGTGAGGATATCGCCCCGCATGGTCCACCTGGAGACCCACGCGGTCCAACAGCCAATGGACCCGCTGGACCCGTTCCTTTTTCGTCATCTGCGTATGGATCCGCAGCGGCCCTTCGATCATATGCCCCACGGTCATGCGGGGGTTCAGTGACGAGAAAGGGTCCTGGAAGATCATCTGAATTTCAGACCGCAACGGCCGCATGGCGCTGCGTGAGAGGCTGAGCAGATCGACGACACCCTTTTCCGAGTGAAACAGGATCTGGCCTTCTTGATGCACACCCGGCACGGTCGCTTTCAGGATATTGACCACCGCCTTGGCGATCGTGGTCTTGCCGCAGCCCGATTCACCGACCAGGCCCAGCGTCTGCCCCCGTGGGAGGCAAAACGAGACCCCATCGACCGCTCGGACCTCAGCGACTTTGTGGCGCAGCACCCCACCCCAGACGGGGTAGCCAATTTTGAGGTTCTTCACTTCCAGCAAAAGGTCAGACATCGGTTATCGTCTGCGCCCTCAGGCGGGCTTCCTTGCAAGACTACTGCCAAACAGCAGAAATTTACCCCAACACGTTCAGGCAGGCATGTCGCTTTGAGCCGCACGACGCACCTGACCGATTGCAGACGCTCGCGATCCGCCACCCAGGTTCGAAACGAACCGCCTCATGTCGGCTCATCCGGGTCGTTCCTCCGAATGAACAGATCAGGGAAACAAACCATCGACCCGCCGGGATGATCCAGGCTGAGCTGGTGTTTTCTTGTCAAGATCGTCATCCTGCCATCGTGGGACTCCCCTGGCAACGCCATTGTAGCGCCGGGCTTAGAAAATCCCCAATGCGTCATCCATATCCATCCGATCCAGGGAACCGCCGGTTCTTTTGACCTCCACGGCCAGGTCCGGCGGCGGGTCCTGCCGGAGATCTTTCTTTTCGCGACCGCCCGCGCGCATGAAAGGCTGAGTGACCACACAAGCACGCTTGTCCGGTCGCAAATCTTTTCCTTTTCGGCTGGCTTTTCCAAGTCGCCCAACGGACACTCCGGATCGGAATCCCTGCCTGTTCGGTCATCGTCTCAATTATTCTGTCGACCGGCTTCTTTATCCGCTCCCGTTTACCCGCTGGCCACATGATTTTTAGTTTTTAAGCAGAGACATGATCTTTGGTTTGCGATTGCCAGAGGTCAAACGGAGTGTTTGCTCTGTCCGAGCCGCGAGGGTTGTCTCGTACGCCGACGCATCCACACCGTACAGCTTCGTGCCCGTTAGTTCGGTTGGAATTGCGATGGTCATCACCGTCACCTCAGCAAACAGCGAGGGAGCACTACCTTGGGCCCAACGTTAATTCTCACACGTCACGCGATCCAGTCTGAGCGNNCCGACGTTGATTCTCACACGTCACGCGATCCAGTCTGAGCGAAAAAAATGGCGGAAGTGTATGGGAATCGAACCCACTGGCAACTGGCTTTACCAGCCGCCCAACGGTTTTGAAGACCGCGGCCACCACCAGGTGTGCAAACACTTCCGTCGGCGGGTGGCACACATTATACAACGATCGCCAGATACCACGATCGCCATGTCCTAAAGCCCGCTCGCACTTGGCGGAACATCCAGCCAAACGTCGTGGATTAGCCACAGGCCGCCGAAGTTCCCCCTGTCGGCTGCCGCCCGCTGTGGCTGCTTGAGGAAAAAGGGCCACCAGCAATCAGGCAGGCCACCCATCCCGCAGTAGCTGATTTTCGCCATTCCCCCCTTCCTGTCAGCCGCCGGTCATGTGGCCAGCTTCAAACCGACGATTCCCGCCAAGATCAACACCGCCGATAGAACCCGCAACAACCGGACTGGTTCGTCGAACAACAGGATGCCCAACACAAAAACTCCAATCGCGCCGATTCCGGTCCAGACGGCATAAGCGGTGCCCAGATGGATCTGCCCCCGCAGCGCCAGCAGCAGAAACCATCCGCTGGCAGTCATCGAAGCGATCGCGCCACCCAGAGGCCAGATCCGAAGGCCGTTTTCCGTCCAGGCATATTTCAGACCTACAGGCCACCCCCACTCCATGACACCAGCGATAAGCAAATAAATCCACGGCATGTCGATGCAATCCTCCAGGCGTTTTTCCAGGCAGGCGTCAGGCCTCCGCAGTATGGCCGGGTTCATCTTACCCCCACGGTCCGCCCGTTCCCAAGACAGGTCGTCTGCCGACCCAGTTGCAGACCTGCGGCATCCTGGGGCCAGACCTGACAGGCGATTGACTTTCTGCAAGAATAAAAACGCAGAGACCGCGCAACCGAGGCGGCGGCGACTGCCGTGGTTGAGACCCCCGTTTTGTTGCTCAGAAAAAGCGGGGGCAGCGCGTTTTGGGCGACGGGCGAAAGAGAAATGACGTTGAGATTGATTCTGCTGATTGCTGCAGCCGGGGCAGCGGGCGCCGTGGGACGCTATCTCCTGGGGGGCTGGACTTACCGACTCCTGGGCGATTCGTTCCCTTACGGTACGCTGGCCGTCAACATGCTGGGATGCTTTCTGTTGGGGACCGTGCAGCAGCTGGGCCAGCAGACCGATTTGCTGACGCAGGAAACCCGGGTCGCGATTGCCATCGGCCTTTTGGGCGCGCTGACAACCTATTCCACGTTCGGCTACGAAACTTTCCGGCTGGTGGAAGATGGCCGCTGGCAGCCCGCACTGGCCAACATCGCCGCTCATCTGCTGCTGGGCCTGTTCGCCATCTGGCTGGGAATCACGCTGGTGCGGGCAGGAATGGGAGGTGGATGATGCGCGTGCTGGACGGCGATCAGGTCTTGATGCGGATCTTTATCGGCGAAGGGGACAAGCACCAGGGTAAACCTTTGTACCAGGAACTGGTCGAAGTTTTTCGCCGGGAAAAGCTGGCCGGGGCGACTGTGCTGCGGGGCATAGTCGGTTTTGGAGCGAAAAGCCATCTGCACACGACGCAGCTGTTGCGGCTGAGCCAGGATTTGCCGCTGGTCGTCGAAGTGGTCGATCGCCAGGAAAACATCGACCGCGTGATGCCACATATCGACCAGCTGGTGCACGAAGGCCTGGTCACGATGGAAAAAGTCCGCGTGTTGCGTTACGCGCCCACCGAGCAAAATGAGTCTTGAGCGAGGTTCGCTGAGCGGCCAGGAAAGGAGTGACCATGACGCCCATGAAACGGCCTGCCAACCCGCACCCCGAGCTGGCGGGCACGGTATCGATTGCCGAGGCAGCTCGGCGCCTGAACCTGACTCACAAACAGGTCCGGCACTTGTTAGCCACCCGCATCCTGAATTTCACGCAGATTCGCGGCAAGTTTCGCATCCCCGCTGACGAAGTCACCACGCTTGCCGCCAGGCGCGGGCGAGCCAACCCAGCCCACCCACCCCGACTGCCCAGGTAAAACCGCCGACCTTCGGCACGACAAAGACGGGGGAACCAGCAGCCAGTAGCGCTTGCCACCGCATCACGCACCAATCACCGATCAGGCCAACTCGGCCAGCTTGGCCCGGAACGCGTCGCTCAAAGTCAGAATCTGCTCCACCGTTAACTGCTCGGCGCGGAAATCGGGTCCCAAACCGGTAGCTTGAAGCACCTCGTCTACGTCCACCTTTTGCAGTTGGTTTTTAAAGGCGCTGATCAGCACGCTGCGGAGGAATTTGCGGCGGTGAAAAAACAGGGAGCGGATGAAACGGTGAAAGAATTCCCG
>WVZU01000313.1 GCA_011772275.1 Planctomycetales bacterium
GAAACGTCGATCGTAAGCCACGCAACGGCGTGGCCCAGTTCTGATCCGGCAACTGCCGTTCTCCAAAAGATCAGGCCAAGCGCTGGATGGACGAACGTTCAACCAATTACGAACTGGTGACGTCACAAATTGTGCTGGCCGAAGCACAAAGAGGCGATCCGGACGCCGCGAGTCGCCGGCTGTCGCTGCTGGCCAACATTCCGGTTCTCGATGAAAACCCTGACGTGGATACGGTGGCAGACGAACTTGTGTCGCGCTCGCTTATCCCCGCAACCGCCAGGCTAGACGCGTTACATGTGGCAACAGCAGCCCTTGCGGGTGTACAATATCTGTTAACGCTGAATTGCCGACATATCGCGAACGCGCGAGTCCTGCCTGGCGTCTATCGCCTGCTCGATGAACTTGGCCTGTCAGGGTTACTGATCGCAACCCCAATGGAGTTTCTCGGAGACATTGACGATGACTAATACCATCCTTGAGGAACTGTACAACATTCGACGAGAGATACTTGCCGAACATGGAGACGACCTTGCTGAATATCTACGTGCAGGGCTTGCAAAAACCAAGGCCGCGGGTCATCCGGTCGCGAAGATCACGCAGAGAACAATCCGATGCACCGGAGCGGCGAAGTCGGGCGTATTGGCAGTGGACAATCAATCGTCGCCGCCCGGTGATCGGTGACAACCAAAAAGCAGGCGCGCTACTTGACGACATACGCTTGGCAACATTGGGCAGGGCTCTGCGGCAGAAACTGCTTTGCCAAGCCCTCCAAGTTGCCTGAAAAAGTAGCCTGGCTGATTGCAGATGGCTGATTTCAGGGCCAAGGGCTAAGAAAACCGCAGAATGTCGAACGAGTGTTTCCCCAGCTCGATCAGGACAGGGACAGCGGTTCGCTTCCCAGGGACGGTGACCTGCCGCAACGACTTCTGCATTGGGCGTTCCGCGGTTCCTTTGGTGGCAGAACCACTTTTCCGATAGGAACCGTCGTCATAGCGAGCGTGGCGGGGCCGCGTGCCGAGCGAGCATTAGTTCAGGCGTCGGCCGCACGCCGTCGCGGAGACGATCCAGATCGGTTCGAAGCACGGGATTCAATGCCATGGCGACCAGGAAACCGACCAGCCCCAGGGCGGCGAGCAACACGAAGTAGTGCTGCTGGCCGCCCATGACCGCCAAAGCCCCGATGGCGAGCAGGGGGACAATGCCCAAAACGCCGGCGAACCAGCTCAAGCGGCCCTGGAGGGCCGCCAAATCCGGCTCTGCCGTGGATTCGCTCGGATCGGCTGGCATCAATGCCGGATAGATCGCCCGCACGACCAAAAACTGTAAGAAGAAAAACGACAACGAAGCTACCATCAATCCGTGCAAGGTCTGCGAGATCAAGAAGTGCAGGTAGACGTCACGATCCATTGCGCCTCCAGGTACCTGCATGTCCATCACCAACGGAAACGCAACTCCGCTAAAGATCCAGGCGCACAAAATGACCGCTGCCGCAAACGTCCCTTGAGCGAGACTCCGCGGGCCCAACTCTTGCCATTGACGCTGATTCAATTCCACGCCGCTGCGGATCTGGCGGAGACCGCGGAGGACGGGCCACAGATAGAGCAAGCACAAGAGGGTACTGACCCCGTAGGCCAGGCTGTTCACGGTGTTCAACGCATTGAAAAAACCCCTTTGTTCGTTCCCCGACACGCGTCCGACGATCTCTTGAATGTTGTAAAACAGGTTCACTGCGCTAAGGGCCACATTGGGAATCAGGGCCGCCAGCACCAGGAACAGCAGCGGCCAGCGGACCACCCAGCGCCTCCAATGGCCCGCTGGCGGGTGCAGCAGACGGTGCAGATCTGGCATGCGCAACAGGGCCAGTTGTCGAGCCAGATGTTTGCCGCTGGGAAATCGATCTTTACGGTGGGGTGCCATGCATGTGAGCAACACATCGCGCAAGCCGGCGGGACACGTGGCGGCAAATCCCTCAGCGGCATCCGCCGGGACGCCGGCCCACCGCTGAGCGGTAAGCGCTTGCACGGTCATCAGCCAGTCCGACATCTCGACGGGGTCCTCGAATGGTCGTTTTCCCTGAGCGAGTTCCCACAGGACGATTCCCAGCGCGTAGATATCGCTGCGGCCATCCAAATCGGCTGCCCTGGTCGGTCGTTCGGGATCGCAAGCCTCTAATTGTTCCGGCGACATGTAGGCCAGGCTTCCGCCAAAGTAGGCCGCTGGCGATGCACCCTCCACGTGGTCACTGTAAGAAATATTAAAATCCACCAGCTTGGGTGTACCGTCACCGGTCAGGAGGATGTTGGCCGGCTTGATGTCCCGGTGTAGCACGCCTCGCTGGTGCGCGTAGTCCAGGGCCGCGGCCAGGTGCATTCCCACGTCGCAGACCACCTCGTCCCAACGCATGTTATCCATCTGCGGCGAGGGGAAGCCGCCAGCGACCGCTGTGCCTTGCGTCTCCAGCGACTGTTGAATGACCTCTCGCAGCAGCTGTCCGCCTCGCAAAGCAGGCTGGACCTCCGCCGCGCGATGCACAACCTCTTGCAGCGTCCCGCCGGGCACGTACTCCATATAGACCAACCGCAGCCGACGGTCCGGTAACCACCGCTGGTCCAATACCCGCACGATGTTACGATGGTCCAATTGGGCCATCGTCCGCGGTTCGTTGCTGCCGTGAGCCGAAACCTTCAACGCCACAATCCGTTGCAGGGATCGTTGTCGAGCCAGAAAGACGGTAGCAAAGGCACCTTTTCCCAGCTGGTCCAAAAGTTCAAAATCATCGATCTCCCCTTGCAAATCGACCGGGACCGAGGCGTGGCCCACGGGAACCGTCGCGCCAGAAGTTACCGCTGCGGAGGCCAAGCGGACGTCCGAGCCGTCGCCAGCCGCCACGGGTGGCGGGTTGCGGTCCGAGGATGTCACGACGGCGGAATCCTCCCGGTCCCTCGCCGCAGGCCGCACGGTGGGGCTGGCCGGTTCCCGGGCCGGCAACGTCGTGCGCGCGATTTCCCAAAACGTGGATCGCACCGTTTCCACGAACTCGGGCAACCGTCGCTCAAAGGTCTCCAGTTCAGGCCGCTCTCCGCGCCGACTGCGATACTCCAGTTCGATCCGCAACAGTTCGCGTACCAGGTAATCCTGCTGCAACCGCTCCCACCCCGCCAAGTAATCCTCCAGCTGTGCTTCTTCACCGTACCGCCAGGCGTCGTCGAACCGGTCGCAAACGGCGTCCAGTTCTCGCCTGTGCGTCAGCGACAGGGATGATTTAAACGATTCCGACCTGGTCACGATGGAATCTCCCTTAACCAGGCTTCGCGAATCAATTTTCGTTTGCGTTCCACGGTCGAGGTAGAACAATCGCAGCGCCGAGCAATCTCGTCGTTAGAAAAGTTGTCCAGGGACAGAAGGGCCACCTGCCGCGAACGTTCGTCAGGCAAGCGGCCCAACAACTGTTTGAGCTGGTCGCGCAAGCTCACCGCCAGCTCGGGTGTCGGCTCGCGTGAAAGTTCCTCGCGGAGGAATTCCGCTTCGCAAACCGATGGCTGGCGACGTTCGCGATGGCCACGGCGAATGGCCTTGCGGATGGTGATGGTCATCAGCAGCTTCCATAAACTGGCACGATCGTCCAGTCTGGGAAACTTCCCGTCGCGGGCCCGGGCGTAGAAGCTGGCAAAGGCGCTGGTCGCCACGTCCTCTTCGTCCACCCCGCCGCGGGGGCTGTCGGCCAGCACGCGTCGGGCCAGGCCGACCAGCCGGCGGTAATAGCGCTGCCACAGCTCCTCGACCGCCAGGGCGTCGTCCTCTTTTAATCCTTCGATCCAAAGGGTAATCGGATCGTCCGTCGCCATGACGCCAGGTCCCCTAGAGGGTAACAGGATGGAGAGCTGGCCCCAGGTCGCTCGCCAGGCCTGATCGCGATTCGATCCCCCGGCGCGCCCCCTCGCCAACCACGATGCTACCCTTCTGTCAGCTATTGTTCAA
>WVZU01000366.1:0-325 GCA_011772275.1 Planctomycetales bacterium
GGCTCTGGCGTAGCAAACACACCGTTGCCGTTGCCGTTGGTTCCTCTGCTCAAAATAAGGCTGATCGTGAACTCCGTACTGACATCCGCATTGATCTGCAACATGATGCTCTTGATCGACGCGAAATCTACCGGATCCATTTGGTCGTCCACGAAATCGGTGAATAAAAAGTCGCGAAAGCCTACCCCTGCTGCGAGATCATCCATGCGCGAGAGAGAGGCGGAATTCATGTCTGTGTCTTCGACCATGATAGAGAGATCGGCTTCGCCACTAACGACCGAGCTGATCCGGACCGAAATTCTGTTGTGCGTCCCCATTGCCGTCA
>WVZU01000366.1:434-1644 GCA_011772275.1 Planctomycetales bacterium
CATCATGGTTGTTGTCGTGCTTGGTCCCAAATCGGAGGGGGAGCTTACCTGATCTTCAGCATGAGTAAAGTTATCGATCAGTTGGGCTTGCAAAGGGAAAGTCATCAGGAATAACAGTCCAGCCACGACAGCGGCGAGGTTTAATTTGTTGCGGATCATTGTCGTTCTCCTTGTCGGAGGTCTTTGTTTCAGGGGGTGTGGATTGGCGTTGCGGGGACGCCTTGTCGGTTCAAGGCCATCCCTTCGTGCGGTTGTTTAGGCACCCCCTTACCACCGCTTACCACTGGATTTTGCGAACTCGACGGCGATGGATGCCCGTCGCGCCCGCGCTGTTGCGGCGACGGGCCAGCTTGGCGTTTCGGGCCGTCGTGCTTGGAACCTTCGAGCGCCGCTGGGGCGGCTTGTCGTTCGAGCGGCCGGGTTCGGCCGCTGAAAATTCCCCTTTTCGGACTTGGTCCTTTGTCGCGCGAGTGATCATTCCTCCCTCCCGTGCTGAAGTTGCCAGCGGAAATGGGCCCGCCATCCCCGACAGCGGAATTCGCCGTCGAGCGGAGGCGTAATGCACTGGCCATGCCACGGGGCAGAACGAAATTTCTGGCCAGAAAAAGAATTTTCTAAGTGGCTACATAGAAAGACGTTACGGCAGGCGCACCGGTCTTCACCGGCGGCCGCCCGCAGCGGCTTGCCACCCCGATCTGGCCAATTTGGAAGGGACCTCTACCATTTCGGCTACCCTTTTTGGAATAGCCGGCAGGCTTGTCGGCACCAGCGGCGCGTAGTGCCACGCTGGCCGCGCGCAAACCTCTAACCCGCGTCCATACCGGTGACAGGGGTCCCCTGCAGACACCGACCGCGCACACCGACCACCAACCACCCCAACCGGGCTTTTCGGCGCAAGTCCATGCGCACCAAGCCACAATCCGGCTACCTGGCTCCGGTTTTCCCGCGCAGATCGGCGCACACAGATCGTCCGCCACCGATTACGACGGTCACCGCTGCGCACCATCAAACCCGATCCCAGAGGATCGTGCGCAGATGCACAGCGCGATACAAATTGTCATCCTGAACCTAAGCACATGGTGTGCCAATTTTGGGACAAGAATAAAAATGCAAAAAAGAAGCGACTCAGCGGTGTCTTCCAAGCACCCTTAGCCGCCGAGCACCCCGGCTGCTCAAGCCCGACCCCAGGCGGAAACGCCATCCCCTCGCG
>WVZU01000077.1 GCA_011772275.1 Planctomycetales bacterium
AACCACCAGGCCAATGGTGCATGTGAAGGTACATGGCGGCTTTTTTGTTAAGCCGAACGTTAATTCTTTATAGGGAGAATGTGAGATGAACGCCTTAAGTAACGGTGTCCGATTGAAATTTGTGGCAGGTCTCTTGGTCATGGGTTGGCTTGCAGTTGCCATTCCCTTGCAGGCGGAAGCAGATGTTGTCATTGACGATTTTCTGTTTGCGGAATTTCTTGACGTTGACTCGCTTCCTTCGCCAAACATGGGCTCTTCAGGGCCGACAATGGCCGCCGGAATTTTGGGGAGCCGAACTCTTACGGCAACCAACGAGGGCACAGATGGCAGCAATTCTGAGTTGTCCGTTGGCGGTGGGGAGGCGATCCTTTCGACCAGCGTGCGGACCGATCTGTCGATGCAAACTCTCAGTTATATTTTTGACCCACAAAATATCATGCCTGGGGATAAACTGGTCGTCACCATCAGTGCATTTGATTCGGGTCTTGCTGGTACGACCCCGACCTTGACGGTGACTGCAGATTCTGGCATGGGGGCGATCATGGAGTCGTTTGACATGATCGACGTTGCCTTGGGCGAACTGACTTTTGATTTTGGGGACTTAATGAGCGTCGACATCAGCGACTTGACATCGCTGGAACTGAAATTTAACAACTTGCAACAAGGCGATGATTTGGTGTTGAACGAAGGCATTATTATTCGAGAGGGACGCAATGGAGGGAACATCATTCCGGAACCCTCCAGTTTCGGGATGATGGCCATGGCGTTGCTGGGAGGCCTGGGCTTGAGCACCCGCATGCGCCGCCGTCGATCCAAGCGATAATCCCGGTCGGTCCGACCTCCCTGGGCCGTCGCGAGGGCTTATCGAGAGGGCTTACAGCGAAAGCCGCTGTAAGCCCTTTTTTATTGGCAGAAAGGCGCATTTGGAATTTAGGATCGGGCCTTGCGCCTGGCGAATATCCTGGATACTGACTGCTGAGTTTTTGCGGACCTCGTTCTGCATGGTGCCTGCCACACGGCGGTATGTGGGGCGTTCGGCGTCACTCGCCGTCCTGGGCCCGCAAGACCTGCACCGTCTGGTTCTGGCCCGTCTGCATGGCGGCCTGGCGAGCGCGGGCTTTGCGATAGACGATCCCCGCCTGTTCGGCGAAGGCGGCGCGGACGTCGGGTTGGAGGCCGGGTAGTTGTTGAGCCAGGCGTTGGACGCCGGGGCCGTTCTTTTCGGTTGTCCGGCCCAGCTTGGTAACGAAATTCGCCGTCTCGATAAAGTTCTGATCGGTCGCTCGACCAATCATGTTCTGAAACGTCTTGGCGACCAGTTCCACGCCCAGGTTCTTGATGTCGATAAAAATGTCCAGCTGATTGGCCACGTAATGGCGGCCGTCTCCGTCGGGGATGTAGTTGGCGTGCAGCACCAGGAGGCAGCGGGCGTGGACGGGCCTGGCGGTCAGGGGGCCTGAGTAGGAACCTTGTCCGTACAAGACATGGGTCTGGTGATCTCCGTAAAGAAATTCGAAGTTGCCTGCCGTGCCGGCACCGTCCTGAGCAGAGAATTGTTCCGGCCCCTTCCGCTGGAACGTGAGGTCCGTGGCGTCCATTTTTTGCCAGATGCTGACGATGACTTCCGGGTGGCGCACCAGGAACAGGTAGTAGCGGGGGTCGCAATCGATGACCTGGCGAGGCAATTGCCGAAACACGCTGGTCCCGCGGACCACGGCAAGGGCCTTGTTGCGGCCGTCCGCGTCCATGCGATCCAGCGGGATACCGCGGACGGCGGCACTCCACGCCGCTCGACTGGCCGTCGAGAGGTTGGGCCGAGCGGCATGGGTGGTGGAGGTGGTGCCTGCTAGCACACAGAGCACCAGCAGCAACCGACCCACCGACCGCCGGATGAACGTGACCGCCAAGCGGGCCAGGCCGTCGTTTCGCTTGCAGTGCATACCTTCCCCCCCCGGAAAAATCCCGCGAGATCGCCTTTGGAGTAATTCGGCGTTGTTAAGCCTTCCGGGTCAGTTAAATTTGGCAAGGCAACGTAAGTTTTTGGCTGGCAGGCGTTTTGTCGCTTGGGGGGGCTGGCACCGAGGCTGTTGCCTGTCGCCGCTACGCGGCTGGTTTTTTTGGGCGATTCTGGTTCCTGGGGCTTGCGCGTGAGGCTGTGGCCTGTCGCCGCTTTGCGGCTGGTTTTTTTGGGGATCTTCAGAGGAATTTGTGGGTAAAAAGCGACGGACATAGAAAGGGGAATGGTCCATGGACGAGGAGAATTGAGCGCGATGGCTGCCAGCAATGAGTGAAGTTTTTTCACTCAGCGATATTGTTTGGCCTGTCAAGAGCGGTTAAGCAGGTCGGTTAAGGGTATCCGGTTAAGAGTGGCGGTTAAGACTGTGATGAAATATACTCTTAACCGAACACTCTTAACCGAACACTCTTAACCAAACACTCTTAACCGAACACTCTTAACCAAACACTCTTAACCAAACACTCT
>WVZU01000252.1:0-2668 GCA_011772275.1 Planctomycetales bacterium
ATCGCCCAACAAAAAATCACGTACAGCAAGGGCAACGAGATGTTTGCAGACCACAGCAGGTCGACCAGCCGCTGGTCCCCCTGCAGGTACCAGGTCGCCAGCCAGCAGGGTAGCAGGAGGAACAGCAGCAGGACCGGCAGTTTGACATTGGTTTTTAGTCGCGGAACGATCTTGCGGCTCAAGAGTCTATCCAGCACTTTCACCCACAAGACCCCGTTGCCCCACAGTGCCACGATGATCAGGATGACTTCGACGATGTTCATGGCCATGGGGAGAGATGCCATCGGTCACTCCGACCATTTGGTCGGGTCCATGGCGCGTTAAGACTGCGTGACGGCCGGATTCGAGCTCACGATGCGTTCCACCGTTTCCAGCAGCTGGTCCAAGCGGAACGGCTTGTAAAGGACTGCCTTCAGTCCGGCCTGGCGGGCTTTGACAATCGAATGGCCGGGATCATAGCCGAAGCCGGTCATGAGCACCAAGGGTGGGGCGTCAGGCAGTTCGCTCAACTTCTGCATCAGTTCGTAGCCATTCATATCCGGCAAGCGGATATCGGCGATCACGACATCGTAGCCGCCCAGGGCGGAAATGTTGCGGACCATGTAGAGGGTTTCGGCGCCATCATGAGCGGTTTCCACCGAGCATTGGTAACGTTCTAAAAAGGCATGCGCGGCGCTGCGGACGCTATCGTCGGCATCGGCCACCAGGACGCGACGTCCCACCAGCAGCGGCCGCGGTTCGGCCTGAAGCGCGTGAGGTACCGCCTCGCTGGGCGTCATCGTCTGGCCTACCTTTTGAATCACCTGTTTGACATCCCGCGCCGCCAGGAGGATCTTTTCCAGCCGCTGAATGACCTCCGGTTCGTGGCCGATGTACCGTTCCATCACATTCACGGCCTCGTTCAGGATGTCATCGATGGGCAGGGCCACCGCCGTGTGGATCGCTTCCACGCTTTCTGCTGCGGTGGAGGCTTTTTCCGCGACCAGCAATTCCAGCGTGCCTAACGCCCTGGCCACATCGCGGCCAAAGATTTCCAGGAACTGCAAGTCGCTTTCATTAAAGGCACACGCCTCCGGGCTCTCCACGTTAAACGTGCCGATCACCTCGTCGTGCAGGATGAGGGGGACGGTCAACGAGCTGTTCGCGCCTTCGGCGCCAGACATGTACAACGGATCTTCACGGGTATTTTCGCACAGATAACTCTTGCCCGTCGCGGCAACAAAGCCCGTCACGCCGTTGTTCTGGGGCAGCGCATACAACTCCCGGCTCGCCGCCTCGGCATCGATGCCGACCGAGACCAGCGGCTCCAGCTTGTTCGTCTGGTTATCCAACAAGCGGATTTCCACCACGTCGTAGTGCAACAGTTCGCCAGTGTAGTGCAGAATGTTGGACTTCAACAGCACGATCCGCTCTTCCACCGACATGTTCATCAGCTCTTCCGGCTTCAGATTTGCCAGCTCCAAGCCGGCCTTGTGAATCGCCGCCAGCTTCTGTTGCTGTAAACGGTCCTCCGTGATGTCGCGAATTGTCACAATCAAATGACTGGGTGAATCATCTTTTTCGTACACCGGCGCGGCATGGATTTGGAAATAAAGATTGTCGCCGGTCCGCAGGGTGGACGAACTGGGACAATCGGACGACATGGCCGTATGGAACGGACAAAAGTCAGGACCAAGAATTTCCGGGCTGGACAATACGTCGTAAAAATTCTTGCCGACCAGCTGGTCTTCCTCACACCACTGGCGAACGCGATCGTTATGCCAGACAATCTTGTTTTCGCTGTCCAGGAGGACGACCCCGTCCGGAATGCACTCCAGGATACGCTGCTTTTGTACCTGGCGGGTAACTTCGATCAGCTGGGAGGCATGACCGGACATGACGTAGATGCCAGCGAAGTTTTCGCCCTCGAGTGTCGCCAGCGCGCTAAGAGGACCATCGGTCTGAACAACTTCGTAGTTGTCGCGCAAGAATTGACACAGTTTGGTGTCGCCACCAGCTGCATCGGTAATTAGCAGGATTCTAGGCTGCTGGCCGGACAAATCCCCTGAACCCTCATGCGACCTGACACCCAAGCCTTTAATTATAGCGCCGCAGTGCGCGATGAACAATCTGGCTCAGGGCGCTACCCACTTTTTTGAATCGGTTTACATCGACACGAATATTGACTGAAGTTGAATCCTCTCCCGCTGAACTCCCCACGCCCCTTTGGCCCATGCCCCGCCTGCTCGGCACCTCCCCTACATGTGGCCCTCCGACCGCCCCGTCTCGGCCTGCCGGCCAATCGACGGCCCGGCTTGAGGAAATTTGTGGCTCTGTGTTGAGAATAACACATCGCACGAGGGAATTCATCAAGATGGCAAAAGATTTTTGATCCTCGCAGCCGGCGATGCGGTCGCGGCAATTTCCCCCCGCCCCGTTCTCCTGGCGAGCCGGCCGCGATGGGCGAAGTGCGAAAATCAAGCATGGGGTCCCAGCCGGCCGAGGGCGTTTGCCGGGCTGCGGCCGGCGTTTTTCGGGCCGCAGCAGGCGCCTTTCGGGCCGCGAAAGGCGTAAATAGGGGCCGCCAGATCGCTTGGCCCCGGTCCGCCACCAGCTGCCACTCGGTTGGGGCACCCACCAGAGAAGCGGCCTGCGAATGGTCGATGGTTCGGCCCGTCAGGCCCTGGGA
>WVZU01000252.1:2673-2989 GCA_011772275.1 Planctomycetales bacterium
GGTGACGGCCCGGGCAGGCAGGCTGGAACGACGCCTGCCATCGGCCTGGAAAGGGAATTTTCCCGCGTCCGGGGGGCCCGATCCCCAACCGCCGGCGGAGGATGTCCGGCGTCGGTCCTGGCCCGCTGCCCGGTGGGCCGGTCCTCGTCGCTCGTACGCGCCGTGCGACCAGCGGTCGAGCGGCTGCCAGCGACCGATCGGTTCGACGATCCGATCGCGAACGGCCCGCTTGGGGGAAAATTCCCCGGAAACCGGAAATTGGCTGAGCCGCCCGTCCGAGTGGCTTGGCAATGCGCGTCCTGACTTTTGACCTCTG
>WVZU01000369.1 GCA_011772275.1 Planctomycetales bacterium
CCAAAGCACGCTGCGCCTCACCCCCGATTTCTCACCAGCCACCTGCGGTGCGACGGCCAAGGTCTGTGCCTCGCCGCCTCAGACCTCGCATTTGAAGCTCAACGCATGCTCCACACGCGTCCATTCAAATCACGCCGTCTTCGGGGCCAGTTCCTTGCCAGACAATGACTTACCGTCGCTGGCGACAAAGCCTCTTGGAAATCGGGGCTAGACGGGGTTATCGGACTCAGCCAGCAGTCCGGCCAGCAAAAAGGGAAAACTGCGGACTTTGAAAAACATAGATGACTCTGCACTTTAAGCCGGTTTTAGCGAAAATTCTTCACGTTTTGCTCAATATCGCCCCCTCCAAGCCGACCTGACCACTCCCTGGACAGGGACCACTCCCTGGACCACTCCCTGGACTGGGACCACTCCCTGGACAGGCACCGCAAGAGACCACTCCCTGGACAGGCACCGCAAGAGAAGAACAGCCAGGCCCAAAACCGCAGTTTTTGACAGTTTTGTGGAATTCTGACCCAAAACAAAAATTTTTTATATTTTTTTGTGGGAAATTGACCCTGACCCCTTGCAATTTGCAAAAAAAGTGAGATAACAGGTTTTGTTTTGAGGGGTTGAGCGGTTACGGATGGGCACAGACGTCGAGTTGATTGTTGGCGAGTTTTCTCGCGTGCTGGACGAACGTCACCGCCTATCCCTGCCTGGAGAACTGTTGGAGCAACTGGCGGCGCCTGAGGGCCGCTGCATATTGGCCAAGGAGAGGCCTGGATGTTTGAGCTTGTGGAGCAAACCGGGTTGGCAGGAGAAGCTGGACGAGGGGGTGGCCCTGGTCCGCGGCAAGATTCGCGCGGGCAAGCTGGAGGGTCGCCTTGGCCAGGTACAGGCCTTGGGACGCCTCCTTTCCACTCGGCACCGCGAAGTGCAAATCGCCGCTCGCGGCCGACTGCTCGTCCCCGAAGGATTTCGCCAGTTCCTGGGTGTCGAGCAGGGTGGGGAAATTCTGGTGGTGGGTGCAGCCGTCTGCGTGGAACTGTGGCGCCCCGACGCCTGGTTGGACTACCTCCAGCGGCGGATTCCCCGATTCCGACAGCTGTTCGACAAGTTGTCCAGCTAGTTGTCCAGCAAAGGGAGCGTTCCAGATCACCCGGCGGGTGGAACCGCCCCAGCACCCCGATCGCGCTGTGCGGGCAAATCGAAAACAGGACCAGGCGGTTCTGCAGACAACCCGTTACTGCCACTCCCCCTCGCCTGGCTGGCCACAAACAAACAATCGCTCAGCCAAGACCATGCCAGGCCCCAGCATCC
>WVZU01000123.1 GCA_011772275.1 Planctomycetales bacterium
CTTACCCGGACGATTAGGCGGCAACCGGGCCGCCTGGCCGGCGCCGGAAACTGGCAGGCGAACCGCACCCCGTCGGGCGACGACCGGACTTGCGTGGTGGCCACGGGCAGTGGATTTATCGTATATCCGCAAGCGAGTTGCCGGTGAACCCGCCGTGTGACCTTCAATTCGCTTGCTGGCGGGGGCCCTGCAACCACTCCTCGAACAGCCGCCGGCACTCGGCCGCCATCAGGCCCGCAACGACCCGCAAGGGGCTGCCGCCCAGCGTAACCAGCTGTTGCGACGTGACGTTCAGACCGTTGAAACCCGCCTGGGCGGCGTCCGCAATGGAGGCGCCGAAGAAGACCGTATCGATGCGGGCCCAATGCAAGGCCGAGATACACATCGGGCACGGTTCGCACGTCGTAGCCGCCACAGAACCGCTCAACACGATTTCTCCCGTCTGCTGGCACGCCGCGCGCAACGCGTTCACCTCGGCATGCGCCGTAATGTCCGTAGTGCCCCAGACCGTATTGTGCCGCGCCGATAACACCTGGTCGTCACGCGCGATGGCACAGCCAAAAGGCGATTGGCCGTCGGTTATACCACGACGAGCCACGTCGATCGCCATTTGCATCATTTGTTCTGGTTCCATCCCCGTCCTCACCCATCCGGCTGAAGCTGCCCGACCCATCATAACGCATTCGGCTCAACCTATCCCACCCCTTGTCAGCGGTCAGGGATCACTGGAGAATGCTTCTTCCATCCGCTTTTCCCCGCAAACGCATGCCCAGCAGATTTGATGGCAGAAAAACCGCGCGTCATTCTATCAGGATTCGCCGACGAAGCAGCCAATCACAAGACGGCCGTCGAACAGTTCTCGGCCTTTGCGGCCGCGGGCTTGCAATATTACAGCATCCGTTTCATCGATGTCGGTAACGGCATCAAGAACGTGATGAAGCTGACAAAGTCCGAGGTGACGAAGATCCGTCATTTGGAGGATGAATACGGGCTGAATGTCTCGTCGCTGGGATCTCCGCTGGGCAAAATCAAGCTGCGGGATATCGAGGACGGGACCGACAATGAGTATGTGCCGATCAAGCGTTACCTGGACCGGGACGCAAAACGAGCGTGTGATCTGGCGCATGCTTTCGAAACCAAGTTGATTCGGGGTTTTTCCTTCTATCATCCGCGTGGCAGTGATCCCCGCGAGCATCTTCCGCAAGCGATCGATTACCTGGGTCAGATTGCCGAGATCTGCCACCGCAGCGATCTGACATACGGCCTGGAGGTGGAAGCGAACCTGGTAGGCCAGACAGGCCACCTGCTGGCCGAGATCCACCGGCAGGTGGACCATCCGGCGTTGATGTTAATCTTCGACGGTGGCAACATCGTTTCGCAGGGTTACACGACGACGGAGGTCTTTGAGCAGTATTTGCAGATGAAGCCTGGCCTGGGATGGATGCACATCAAGGACTATTGCCTGCCGGCCGGTTCTGTCCGCAGCGGTCACGTCGATGAGGAAGCGCTGCGGCATTTCGTGCCGGCAGATCAGGGCGACAGCGGACACGAGCTGATTTTGCGCAATTTTTCGGAAGTGATCCCGCGGTTGGAAAAGCGGCTACGGCGGCGGGGCGTGCCGGGGGTTTTCCTGGACCTGGAACCGCACCTGAAAGGAGGCGGACAGTTTGGCGGCTTCAGCGGGCCAGACGGTCTGGGGGTTGCTTTGCGCGGTTTGTGCCGAGTGCTGGACTACGCAGGGATCGCATACCACCTGCGTAATTTTGAGGAGGTCTGCGCGGTGCGTGGCTTTTAGCAGCCGGCTACGGCACGGCCTCATTAGGATACGCCCAGAGGCGATTCCAGCCGTTGTGTCCCGTCCGCCAGCGTTTCGCCATCCTCCTCCAGCAGCGGCTTGAAATCGCGGTCCGCCAGGGCAAGTTCATCGTTGGCTTGTTGGGCCATCTTTGGAGGCTTAGCTTGGCCGACAACTTTAAACTCCGCCTGCTGGCGGTCCCCCCTGTTGGCCCCCAGCAGGATTTGGCCCCGCTGCCAGATCAGCAGGGCTTGGAACGCCCACAGAATGGCCGCCACACCGGCGGCAAAGGCGCCGAAGACCCCCAGGAAGGAAGAGCCGTGGGAGAGGTAGAAAATGACCAGTCCCATGGCCAGCGACATAACGGCAATCAAGCACTTGCCCAGCGTATTGGCTACCACTTTCGAGCGTCTGCTGTGCTCAATCGCCGCACGCGTTGACCGATTCGCCACCTCCCGCATGGCCAGGATGTCCATGGCTTTTTCCGGCTGGGAAGAACGGCAAGGTTTGAGACACTGACCGTCATTGTTTTTCGCCCAGTGAGCATCTCGTTTGTCTTGGGAAGGCTCGTTCGCGGTGGACGCGTGGTCCTCGACGCGGTCCAGGAGTCGCGTCATGTAGGCATCAACCTCCGCCAGCGAATGCTCGGCGGCCTCCGGGCCGGCTGCGGGTCGCCCATCGCTTATCGACTCAGGCACCGACAGCTGGTTCGGCTCGACCATTGCCAGATCGGCGCTGGCGAATTGCTGAGCATGGCAGTCGAGCGGGGTGGAGGGTTGCGGCGGGTGGTCATCGCCAGCGGGGGCTAGTATCTCTGGCGTCGGTTTCGCGTCCGCGCTATCCGCCGCCTGCGACCCCTCTGGAAAACGTTGATCAAGCGGGGCCAGCTTTTCGCGCTCGCAGCATAGCTGCTCATACTGCGTTTTCAGATGGTCTTGTTCCTGGGCCAATGCAGCCCGCTGGGCCTGGAATTGTTCGCGTTGCGCGGCCAGCGTTTTGACCTCTTGTTCGTGAACCGCCTTTTCTTCTGCGAACTGCTGGACCTCCCACACGGACTCCTCATGGCGCTTACGCAGTTCGTTCAGCGCAAAACGCTCGTGATCCAATTCCGCGCGTTCCTTCTGAAGCGATTCGCGGGCGGCGGCCAGTTGCTCTTGCTGGACATTCAACTGTTGCTGACACGTCCTTAACGCGTTTTGTTCTTCCGTCGATTCCGCCTGGTCTGCCTGATTTCGCTGTTGGAACTCGGCCTGTGCCCTTTCCAGTTCCGCCCGTGCGCCTTGGGCCTCGGACCTGGAATGCCCCAGCTTTTTCTCCAGATGGACAAGCTGTTCATGCTTGTCCTTCAATTCCTGTTCCTTTTGCTGGCGCCAAGTTTCGAACTCACGACGCTGGTCTACGAGCTTTTCGCGGTCGGCGGCAAGCTGCTCCTCTGTTGCCTCCAACCGCAACTGCACTTCCGCTTTAAGCTCCTCTTCGCGGTGACGAAGATTTTTCAGTTCTTGTTCTTCTGCCGCCAGGGTGCGTCGATGGCAATCCAGCTCGTCCCGCTCAACCTCCAGCTGCTGTTGTTGGATATTTTGGGCTTGTTGTTCGGCGGCCAGCACTTCCTGGCGTTCTTTCAAAGCGCGTCGTTCAGCTTCCATTTCCTGGCGTGCTTGGCCGACGAGTTCCCATTCCGCTTCGACTGCTCGCGTCGATTCCTTCATTTCACGTTCGTTGGTTTCGCGATATTCCTCCCATTGAGCACGTAAAGTTTCAAAGGCATTTTGTGCGGCGTCCAGCTGGTGTTGCGCGGTGGCGATTTCGCGATAGGCGTATTCGACCTGGGTCCGCTCGCGGGCTGCCAGTTGATCGTGTTGGATGCCCAGTTCCTGCAGAGCTTCTCGCTGCTGTACCACTGCCTCCCGCTGTTGTTCCAGTTCGGCCCGCTGGGCCGCCAATTCTTCCTCCAATCGCTGCTGGAAGGCCTCTTTTTGGCTGTCCATCTCACGGCAGATCGTCTCCAGCGCTTGCCGCTCGTCCGCCAGCTGCTGCTGATGTCCCGCCAGCTCAACCGCCGCGTCATCCAGCGCCTGGCGGACCTGTTGCTGCTGCTGTTGACGGCTTTTGGCCTGCCGCTGCCATTCCGCTCGATGCTCCTCAAATTCCTGCCGTTCTTGTTCCAGTTGGCGGCGTTCGGACTGCAATTCGTCCTGGTGTTGAGCTACGGCATGTTGGTGGTGGGCCAGCTTTTCCTTTAGCTGGATCTGCTGCTGCATGACTTGCTGCTGCAGATCGGTTTGACGCGCATCGAGAAATTGGGCCCGTGCCTCCAGTTCCCGCTGAAGTTCGTCCAGGGCTTCTTCCCTGGCCATCTGCTGTTCCTGGCGCTTTCCCAGCCGGGCTTGTTGTGCCTTTACTTCCTCTTTTTGCTGCAGCAACTTTTTTTCTGCATCGACGGACTGCTGCCGCCACCGGGATTGCTGTTTCTCCAAGTCGCTTCTCAGCCGCTCGAATTGTCCTCGTGCCAAAGCCAGCTGTTCTTCCCGCTGCCGCAGCGGAACTTCTTGTTCTTGTAAAGACGGCTGGGTCGCCCGCCGCTGCGAGTTCGCCTGCTCTTGCTGAGCCGTAACCGGGTCGCTGGCCGCCACCAACACCTGCGGCACTTGCGTCTGGTTTGTTTGCTGGCTTGCCCCGTATTCGGCTTTGCGCGCTTCCTGTTCGGGTGACCCTTCCGGGGAAGGGACCGGAAAAACGTCTTGTTCCAGGAAAGGGGGTGGCTGGGGGACTTGTTTGTCTTTTTCCTGTGCGGCCTGTCCTGGCGACGGCCGGTCCGACGGCCGCAGCCGGGGCGTTTCGCCTGCTGTGCGGTGCCCCTGCCCGGCGGGAGGTTCTGCATGCAGTGTTGCTGCGAGCCCCAACGGCGAACCCTTTGCACCGTGCTGCGACGGCAGCTCGGGCGTTGCCTCATCCTGCCACGGAGCGGGCCCGCCCGCTGCCCCTTGCGGGTCGCGACGGTCTGTTGGCAGATCTGCGGCCAGCCGACAGACTTCGCCAGCTTTCCAGGCGGCCAGCTGCCGGGCCCAAGCCTTCTGACGCTCAGACCATCGCCGATGCTCTGCTCGCCAACGCCGTTGGGCCTCGGCCATGGCCGAGAGGGGATCGTTGGTTTCGTCGCGCCGTTCGGCAGTTGCGGCGGACGAAGGGGGTGCGTCCTTTTCAGGAGGGTTTGCCGGCCTTTTTTCCGTCTGGGCTGCCGTGGCCGGCAGCTTATCCGCTGACTCGTGCAAGGCCACAACCTCAAATTCGACCGGGCCCAACGAAAGCAGGTCGCCCACCTTTAGCTCCGCCGCCGTAAAGCGTTGCCCATTGAGGCGTGTCCGCGGGGAATGGCAAAGCACATGTGCCATTTGGGCACCTCGCCAGATGACGCAGTGCAAGGCATCGATGCGATTGGATCTGACCCGCAGCGTGCAATCGCTCGCAGCTCCAATCCGGCATTGGGAACCGGCCAATCGCAAGGTCTGGCCGTGACGAGCCGTTTTGCGAATCCTGAGCACCAGAAAGCCTGGGGCAGCGTCAAAGTCTGGACCCGCGTCCAGAAGAGTCTTCGTCAGAGACGAGGCAACGCTTCCCGCCATCGCATGAATTCTCGCGTACTGGAGCTCCGGCACCGGGTTGCACCGAGGGACTGGCTGGGGCTGGCCGGAAGTGAACCAATAGCGCCAACTCCCCATGAAGATTTAGCTTACAGCGATCGGCTGTCAAAGCAGGGAGGATGTTGCTGCCAGCAGCAGCAGGCCCCAGGAGGGTGGCCAGCGGCGATTGTCAAATTAGGCTGCATAAATGTAACGGTTCTGCCGATTATCCCTAAGCGACAGACGAGGGCCTTGGCTATCGAGCGTTGCTGGGACAAGGGCGGAGTGTCCGGGGAGGGTCCGGCCGCGGGGAACGCGGGGGCCGTCCGGGCGGTCATGCGTAACGTTCTATCTGCGAAGCACTTAGATCGCCCACAGCGAAACCGATATTTGGCGGCGAGGAAAAAGATCCTGAAAAACCCCCTCCCACGGTGCATGCGTACTATAGTTACGTTGCCTGCCTGGAAGGGGCGGCAACCCGTCAACATTTTTCCCACATCGCACTCAACTTTTTCCGATCATCCAAGGCGGCTCGCGAGCGAACTAGACGATTCACATTTTTAGATCGCGAGCGTCGTTGATCCATGAAGAGGGTAAAGCGAAATGGCACGCAAAGAATCCATTCTGAATCTGCGGAAGATCCTGATCAATCGGCGGGACGCCCTGCGGCAGGCGTTGGCCGGCGACCTCAGTTCGTTGAAGGAACTGCGAGCTCAAACGACGGGCGACGTCATTGACGCGGCGCTCGATTCGGCTCAGGACGAGATCAATTCGCAGCTGGCGGAGGTAGAAAGTCGCGAGCTGGCCAGCATTGAGAAGGCTCTTGAGCAGATGCGCGAGGGCACCTATGGGATCTGCGAACATTGCGGCAAGAAAATCCCGATGGCTCGACTGAACGCACTCCCTTATGCGACAACCTGCATTGATTGTCAGCGTGAGGCCGAGCGGTGTGGTGGCAGCCTGGGCAGCGGTGCGGACTGGAGCAAGGTGTTGGACACGCCTGGCGACAGCGAGTTTTCGATCGGCGATATTGAACTGGACGTCACTTAGCATCGCACGGTACCAGCGCGATAAAGTCGACGTCTTTGCCGCCTCTGGCCTACTTATTTTCAGGGTGTCGCTCAGACCTTTTGCAGGAACCGGGAGAACGTTTCGTGGGGGAACGGGTTGAACGATTCGCTGCACTCTTTCGAACAGCTTTGCTGCTTTTGCCGCTGTTTGCTCTCTCCACCTGCTTCGCTCAACAAACCCAGACAGCAGCCACGACGGACACCCGCGACGCCGATTACGCGGCGCTGAACCAGGGCATCGCTGAGTTGGAGCGGCAGGCCAGCGTATTGAAGCGGGTGGTCAAGCTGGTACGCCCGGCCGTGGCCCATATCGAAGTTCGCAAAGGAGTTGCCGCGGGGCGGCGGTCACAACCGGCCGACGAAACTGGCTCGGGGGTGATTTTCCAGCGGGACGGCAATTACTATGTGCTGACCAACCGGCATTTGATTCGTTCAGCGGACCTTGAGGAAATCACGATTTCATTGGCCGATGGTCGAGAATTCAGGCCCACGCGGAAGTGGATGGACGCGGGCACGGACATTGCCGTGATGGCCATCCGCGGAAAACGGCTGGCGACCGCCAGCTTTGGCGACAGCGACAAGCTGGAGATTGGCGATTACGTCTTGGCCATCGGCAGTCCTTTCGGCCTCAATCATTCGGTGACGTTCGGCATCGTCAGTGCCAAGGGACGACGCGATCTGGAGCTTTCCGCCGAAGGGGTCCAATACCAGGACTTCATCCAAATTGATGCTTCCATCAATCCCGGCAGCAGCGGCGGACCCCTGGTCAACCTTCGCGGCAAAGTGATCGGTATCAATACGGCCATTGCCAGCACCAGCGGCCACAACGAGGGCATCGGGTTTTCGATTCCGATCAACATGGCCGACATCATCGCCAGTCAGTTGATCCAGCACGGGGAGGTACGCCGAGGCTTTCTGGGCGTGCGACTCGACTCGAACTTCAACGCCAAGGATGCGGCACGCATTGGGCTTGCCTTACCGCGGGGCGCTCGTGTCAGCGCGGTAAACGAAGGCACGCCTGCCGCCCTGGCGAAACTGAAAGTTGGCGACATCATCCTGCGCTTTAACGGCACCTGGATCGAAAATGACAGCCATCTGGTCAACCGGGTCAGTTTGACCAAGGTGGGCAGCAAGGTCCCGTTGGTCGTCTATCGCGAAGGAGAAAATGTGACGCTGAACGTCAAACTGGAACATCGCCCGGCCTGGCACAAATAGCCCAGGCTAGCTGGTCTTCGAGAGACCGCGAATGATGGCGTCGATCACGCCGGCCACATCGACGTCGATGGCCACATCGATATTCCCGCGCCACTCGGGTGCGGGCCGGCGGTCAAAGATGGTGGCGCCGGTCGTCAACTCGCCACTCGTCTCCACATCCCCCGCCATCGTCTCCGTCTGGAACAGCTCAGGATGCAGCGCCGCCACCAGGGCCACCGCGTCGTTGAGGTGAATCCCTTCCAAACCCAAGTTCATGCGATAGGAGCGAAAAGCGTGGGGCAGGATGCTACGTAACAGCCGGCCCACCGCCGTCGTCTCGTCAGGCAATTCGTCCAGCTGGTCATAAGTCATCACGATCTGGCGCGTTACGTCCAAAGGGATCAGCGTCTTGGTCGTCGGCGAACGCAACACATTCCGCGCGGCCTCGGCATCGCAATACATATTGAATTCAGCCGCTGGCGTCACATCGCCGCATGCCAGTGCCCCCCCCATGATGTGGATTTGCCCCACCAGCGATACGACTTCCGGATCGCGGCGAAAGGCACTCGCAATGTTGGTCAGCGGCCCAAGGGCGATGAGGGTCACTTCGTCCGGCGCAGCGCGAATCTCGTCACAAATCACCTTGTCCGACGGATGGCGGTTGTGCAGTTCCGCCACCTGAAAAAAAGAATTGCCCAGGCCGTCGCCACCGAAGAGGTGTCGCGAGTTTACGGGTCGACCCTGATCCGGCTCGCGAGCTTCACCAATCCGTGGCCAGCGCGGCGGATCCAACTGCTCAACAATCGCCTGCACATTCCGGGTCGCCTGGTCGGCCGACACGTTGCCCGCCGTGGCCGTCACCGCCACGACCTCCAGGCGAGGATCGAACATCGCCATGCACATCGCCACCGCGTCGTCGATGCCGGGATCGACATCCAGAATTACCTTCCGAGCCATACCGACCCTCGATGAACGTGCCTCGTGCAGGTTCGCGCAATCCAGCGGTGACGTCGAGAGAGCGCGATTGTAGGTCTTGACCCAGCCCCCATCAAGAGTGCACCGCGTAGTCCCCTCCACCTTCCACCTCCCCCATCTTTACCACTCCACCTCCCACCCCATGCCCCTTCGCCCGCCGTAATAGTACAATCCGGAGACGCTGCGGAAGCTGGCAGCGGCTGGGGAAATGTTGCTCTGAGGGAAACGGACACCATGCTAGAAGACGCGATAGGCCAAGTGCTGGCCGGCCACGATTTGCCGATGGAAGACATGGCCGACGCCATCGACGCCGTGATGGAGGGTCGCTGCACTGATGCCGAAGTGGCGGTTCTGCTGACGGCCTTGCGGGGCAAGGGGGAATCGGTCAGCGAGGTGGCTGGGGCCGCGCTGGCCATGCGCCGGCACATGACGCCGATTCGCACGCAGCGGACCCAGCTGGTTGACACCTGCGGGACGGGCGGAGACGCTTCTGGCACCTTCAACATCAGTACCGCGGCCGCGCTGGTCACTGCCGCTGCCGGCGTTGCGGTGGCCAAGCATGGCAACCGCAGCATCACCAGCAAAACGGGTTCGGCGGATGTGCTGGAGGCGCTGGGCGTAAATATTGAAGCAGAGGTGCCGATTATCGAACGGTGTCTGGACGAACTCGGTTTCTGTTTTTGCTTTGCCCCCCGAATGCATCCCTCGATGCGCAACGTGGCGGCCGTCCGCCGCAAGCTGGCCGTGCCGACCATCTTTAACCTGCTGGGACCGCTCTGCAATCCCGCATCCGCCCCCTACCAACTGCTGGGCGTCGGCCGCCCGGAGGTCCGGGAACTGATGGCCGACGCCCTGCTGTTGCTGGGAACGCAACGGGCGCTGGTTGTCAGCGGCGCCGACGGCCTGGACGAAGTCACGCTTAACGGTGCCACCCATGTGATCGAGGCGACCGACCGCCAGTCGCGAGAATTCCGCTGGTCCCCGGCCGACTTCGGCCTGCAGGAAAGTTCGCTGGAAACGATCCGGGTCGAGGACCCCCAAGCCAGTGCCGCCATGGTCCGCGACGTCTTGAACGGAAAAACCGGCGTCGCTCGGGATATCGTCCTGCTCAACGCCGCCGCTGCCTTGTGGACCGCCGGCCAATCGGACAGCCTCCGCCAGTGCGCAGCGCTGGCCGCCGACGCCATCGACTGCGGCCGTGCCGCCCAGCTGCTGGGCCAGCTGGTGACCCTCACTCAGGCCTGATCGCTCGACACCAACAGTACGCCGCAGGGCATCCCTGCCGTGTTAACCTTTCCGCTGACCCGCTCAGCTGATAGACTGGTGGTCACTGACTGGGCAAAAACGATCGCTGCCGTCCGGAATCTTGGTTTTTGGAAAAGAGATTACACTTGAGCTCCCGGCAGCAGTCGTTTTGGTACC
>WVZU01000273.1:0-308 GCA_011772275.1 Planctomycetales bacterium
CTGCATTTCTGGAAAAACGGGCAAAGGCGTACCCGAACTGCTGGACGTCCTGGCTCGGTGCGCCCTGCCGCCCACGGCGATCGACCGCACCGGGGAGAAGGGGGGGGACCAGGTCACGGTCAAGGCGGATCCGGGCGCCCCCCTGGTCGCTCAGGTGTTCAAAACCCGCATCGATCCCTTCGTGCAGAAATTAAACTTCATCCGTGTGTTTGCCGGCACGCTGAAAAAAGACAGCCAGGTGCCCAGTTCTGCCAGTCGCAAGGGGATCAAAATCGGACCGCTGCTGGAAGTCCAGGCGGGCGAAACGT
>WVZU01000273.1:329-2430 GCA_011772275.1 Planctomycetales bacterium
CTGGGGGAGGTGGCCCTGCCGGAAATCAAGTTTCCCACCCCCATGGTGGGGCTGGCCGTATCGCCCAAGAGCCGCGGGGACGAGACGAAACTGTCGTCGGCCTTGCATAAGATCTCCGAGGAGGACCCCACCATCCGGCTGGACCACGATCAGGAGACGAAGGAGCTGGTGATCAATGGGATGAGCGAATTGCACCTGAAACTGATTCAGGAGCGGCTCAAGCGACGGGACAAGGTGGAGGTGAACACCAGGGAGCCGAAGATCCCCTACCGGGAAACGATTCAGGCAGACGCCGAAGGAAGCTACCGCCACAAAAAGCAATCCGGAGGCTCGGGGCAGTTCGCCGAAGTTCACATCCGCATGCACCCCTTCCCGGAAGGCACCGATCCGGAGACATACGCCACCAAGGACCGGTTTCCCCAGATCAAGAAATTCACCTTCCACGCGGACTCGAATTTTCTGTGGGTCGATTCGGTGGTAGGCGGATCGATCCCGGGCAATTTCATGCCCGCCGTGGAAAAGGGATTTCTGGAGCGGATCCACCGCGGAGTCGTCGCCGGCTACAAAGTGCAGAATGTCTGTGTGGACGTCCACTTTGGAAAAGACCATCCGGTCGACAGCAACGAAACGGCTTTCCGTACCGCGGCGTCCCATGTGTTTCGCGAAGTGTTTGAAAAGGCCAAACCCTCGTTGCTCGAGCCGATCGTCAAGATCCACGTGACGATCCCCGGCGACAAGATGGGGGACGTGAACAGCGACCTCTCGACGCGGCGGGGGAAGGTGCTGGGAATGGAAACGGCGGGGGGCGATTTGCAGACCGTGATTGCCGAGGTCCCCCTGGCCGAAGTCTCGACCTACGCGCGGGCCTTGTCCAGCATGACCGGCGGCCAGGGGAGCTATGTGATGGAGTTTTCCCACTACGACGTGGTACCGCCCAATATCCAGCAGGAGATCATCGCCAAAGCGAAGGTCCGCGAGGAGGAGAAGTAAGCCCAGGCGAAGTCACCCCAGGTTTTGCTAAACCCACCAGGCGGCCCTGGTCGAAGACACCTGCAGGGTCTTGATTTTGTCGATTTTGAGGTCTAAGATTTTAGGGTTACCAGCCTGCCGGCTTGTCGGTCTGGGGGGTTGATCTTCATGAGTCGCTTTGCCATCCGCTTCTCCCGCATCGAGCTCTCTTGCGGCTGTATCGGTCCGGCGTAAGGCCGGACTTCTGCCGATTCCCCCCCCTGACCAACTTGGGATCGCCCCCGGCGGGTGCCGGAATTTGTGAGGCGTTCCCCGCCGACCGCTGGCGCGGCGCGTGACTGGAGAACCCACCATGGCTTCCGATTTTCGTCTCAAAGAACAACTGCCCGAACTGACGAAAAAGATCGTCCGCACCTACCGGGAAGTCGGTACGATCAACCACCTGGGTCATTGCCCGCTGCCCAGCTACGACGTGATAGTCGAGTGTGCGGAGGCCATGAAGGAGATCATTTACCCGGGATATCGCCGCCGCGAAGGACTGCATCTGGGCAACGTGCAGTACCATGTGGGCGATTTGGTGGACAAGCTTCACGACAAACTGACGCAGCAGATTGCCCGAGCGCTGCAGCACGAGGCGGGGGCGAGTTGTGACTACGAATCGCAAATTGATTACGAAGCCAAGGCGCAGGCGGCTGCGATCGCGTTCCTGGAAAAAATTCCCGCCGTCCGTCAGATGCTGGCCCTGGATGCCCAGGCGGCGTACGACGGGGATCCGGCGGTAACCAATCTGNNCCCCCGCATGCTGGCCGAGTGGGCCCACACGCGGACAGGGATCGATATCCATCCCGGAGCCAGGATTGGTCCCCGGTTTTTTATCGATCACGGTACGGGGGTGGTGATTGGTCAGACGTGCCAGATTGGCGAGCAGGTGAAAATCTATCAGGGCGTGACGCTCGGCGCGCTCAGCTTCCCCACCGACATGGAAGGGAAGCTCTTGCGGGGGGACGAAGTCAAACGCCATCCCACGATCGAGGACCGTGTGGTGATCTATGCCAACGCCACCGTCCTGGGGGGGCGGACCGTGATCGGACACGACTCGGTCATCGGTTCCAGCGTCTGGCTCACGCGGTCG
>WVZU01000234.1:0-3133 GCA_011772275.1 Planctomycetales bacterium
ATCCAACAAGATTTCGGCGCCCAGGGACTGGCCTGGTTCAAGGTGGACGCGGACACCAGGTTGACATCGCCCATCGCGAAGAATTTCGAGCCCGAAACTCTGAAGCGCATTGCCGACCGCATGCAAGCCCGGCCGGGGGACTTGCTGTTGATCGTGGCCGACAAGTTCGAGGTAACCTGCAAAGCGCTGAATGGGCTGCGCAATCGGCTGGGTGCTGAGCTAAAACTTTACGACGCTGAGCAGATGCATTTTTCCTGGGTTGTAAAATTTCCCATGTTNNNTATCGACCGATCCGTCCCACTGCCGTGCCCAGGCCTACGACCTGGTCATCAATGGATCGGAGGCGGCAGGGGGCACAATCCGAATCCATGACCAGGCGCTGCAAAACCAGGTGTTCCATCTTTTGGGCCTCACGCCTGCCATGGCCACGGACCGCTTTGGCTTTTTGCTGGACGCGCTTCAATACGGCGCGCCGCCGCATGGGGGCATCGCTCTGGGTATCGATCGCTGGGTGATGTTGTTCGCCGGCCTGGAAAATATCCGCGACTGCATTGCGTTTCCCAAAACGCAACGAGCATCCGATCTGATGACCGGCGCACCCAGTCAGGTCGACGCTCAGCAGTTGAAAGAACTGGGAATTAAGATCAGCCGTTGACGAAAATCGCCACGATTGCGAAACTGGTACTTGGTCCGACCGGAAATTTCACCCATGCCACGCGAGCGAAAACCGCCCAGACTTTCGCCGGGGCAGCAACTGCCGGCACTTGTGGCGCTTTTTCGCTACCTGAAAAATTGATCGTGGACAGACTACCAGGTAAATATTGCATGACCAGTCGAGCGCGTCGCTGTCGCGCCGTGGTTTTAGCCAAAAGGAATCGAGGCGTGTCTATTCGCACCATTGTCGCTCTTTTTTTGTCGCTGGCCGCCGTGATGGCAAACGTCTCCTGCAACCAGGCGGGAACGGCGGGGGGCCGCGACGTCGCCGGCAAAAAAGCAGCGACGTCGGCACCGGTCATCCAGCGGCAACAGCCAAAAGACCAGCTAGACCAACCGCCAAAAGACCAGCTCGACCAACCGCCAAAAGACCAGCGCGAAACGCTACCGGAACATGGTTCGGCACCGCATTTTCGCGTCGATGACGGCCAGCAAGAAGACGAGGCACAGGATCCAGGGCCGGACCATCCGGCGCAAAAGCTGCCGCCCATCTTTCTCTCCACCCAGCACGAGGCCAGTTGTCGGTTGAAGCAGGGGGACACGATGCCGGAGGTCGAACTGCTGGACATCAAGGGCAAGCGGCAGTCACTGGCCGCTCTGCAGGGCCGCACAGCGACCGTGGTTTGCTTCTGGACCAGCAAGAGTCCGATTGCGACCTGGCAGTTGAGCGACCTGGAGGCGGATGTTGTCAAAAAGTACGGTCCGCAGGGGGTCGCGGCCGTGGTGATCAACTACAAGGAGCCCCTGGCGGTCGTGCAGGCGGCGATCCAGAAGGCCCAACTGTCCGTACCGGTCTTGATGGATTCCAAGGGAACCGTCTTCCAGCAGGTGGCCAGCGACTACTTGCCGCGGACCTACCTCCTGGATCCCAAGGGAAAAATCCTTTGGCTGGACATTGGATATTCGTCGGAGACCCAGCGCGACCTGCAGGAGGCGATTCGCTATGCGATCAGCCTCAGTCGGCATCCCGCTCCTTGATGGCGGCTTCCAGATCTGCCTTGTCCGGTTCGTCGTTGCCTGGCAGCTTGCCCGACGCAATCAATTCGCCGTAAGTCATGGACTGCGGATCGTTCGGGTCGGACTTCAATGCTTCGACCTTGGTAAAAGCCTCGCGGATTTGTGTTTTCACCTTTTCCGGCTCGGCTTTCCGCCGCTCGCTGCCGAAATCGTCTTTGTTCAGAAACTGTGAAAGCGCTTTGCCGTAATTATTACGAACTTTTTTACCAAGCTTGCTTTCGCCGCGGTCCTTCATATTCACATGGCAAATCCAGCATTTACCCGTCTTGGCATCAGCCGCTTCGGCCAGGGCCGTCTCTTCCGGCGTGGAGGGGTTTTCCTTGACATAGACCTCGAAAAACTCGGTCTTAAAAGGAGGAATGGCTTGGCAGGTTTGGGAGTCCCCACAGAGCACCAATCCGGTTGCAAATAGACTGCTTAACAAACCAGGTACCAAGCGTTTCATAAAAATTCTCCTCGCGAAAACTAAGGGGCGGCTCTTAACAATCAAGGCGGGACGCAAAGGGCGGGAACGAAAGTAGCCGTACGCTGGGGATAGAAGTTTTCGAAAACATCCCCATCGGCTGTAGCGGCTGTAGGGCTCTCGTGATCTTAATGTTGATCTCCGGCCCAGCGTCTGTCAACCGCCGGGAGGGTCCGGTTCGGCCGTGTCAGGCAGCCAAACGGTGCTGAATGACCTCCTTGACAACTCTTGTTCAGGTCCCTGTTTGGGAAAAGTCGCGGGACGCCTGCCTTGCGACCACAGCCGAGATCGACGTTTTCGCTATCGCTTGCCCATCGCAGGTGCGGCCCACGAATCTTCCGACCGCCAGCCGGCCTATCCCCCCACCGCTTCCTCGGCGGTCGGCGGTGATACGGGTTCGAGCTCTGGGATGGGAGGAACAAGAGCAGCTTGCATTCCCGCATCGCGGATCCCGTCCGTTGCCGCGGCCCGCGCCGGATTGGCCTTTGCTTCGTCCAGCAGATAAGCCTCCACACCCTGCTCGCTCAAAGGTCGCTCGGCATCCGCCGGGCTCTTCCACAAAACCGGCAAGGGACGATCCAGCCGCTCGCGGCCCGCTCCCCAATAGGCTTGCCAGGCGCTCCAATCCATGTCAAAGACTTCTGAGCCCTGGCTGCTGTCGATCCGCCAAAACGACGAAAGTTTCTCGTAAAAATTATGGTCTGCATTCCAGATCAGGTGCTGTTTAAATTCCTCTTCGGATTGGACACCTGTCTGCTGAAAAAGCGGTGTGTCCATGGTGATCAGGATACTATCGCTGCAGTCGACCCGAACCGTGGGCAAGTAGCGTTGGTCCTCATGGCTGAACATCCGGCAGAAGCCTTTGCGGGCAAGACAGGTGACATGTTTCAGATCAAGCTCCAGTTGAGCCTGTGCGGACGGACCCGCCGTTTGCCCTTC
>WVZU01000234.1:3152-5550 GCA_011772275.1 Planctomycetales bacterium
CTTCGCCGCGGGCCACACAGTCGCGTAGATGCACTTGCAGGCGAGCAGGTATGGTTGGTTCACCTTCGCGTATCTGCCCCACTCGGCGTGGCGGCGCGTTGACAAGGAAGAAGCTTACGTTTTCGTAGAGCGCCCCCAGGTCGGTGTGGGCGTTGCGGACGGTCATGCTACAGCGTGTGAGGCGAATTCGATCCGCCAGGATGGCTTCGAACAAGGACCAATTTTGCGACCGCACTTCGACCGGCAAGTCCAGTTCCAAGTGCACGTTCGACATCAGCAGTTCGCCACCTGCCACGTGGATCATGCTGCGTGGATGAAACACCCGATCGGGACCAGCGGGACGGAACCAGATCGTCGGCTGGAAACCCTCTCCCGCGCGGATCGTAAGCTTGCGGTCCGCGATCGCAATCGGCTGCTCGGCCTCCGCCCGACGACCGTTAAAACGGAGCTCAATCACGTCGCCGGTGCGGGCGTTGCGGCAGGCGTCGGCCAGGGTGGGATATTCCTCTTTTTGTTTCGGGTCGTCGGTGACGATCAACAGCGGTTTGTCGCCATGGTCCCCGGGCGACACAACGTCCGGGTTTGCGGCGAGCGGCTGGGGGGGCGTGTCGAGCGAACTGGTTGGGTCGGCGGCCTCGCCGCCGTTTTCTGGGGTCTCCTCGGCAAGATCCCCTTCGGCCAACTCACCCGCTTCGTTCGGATCCCCGACCGGACGCCCCTCCCCAAGGTCGCTTGTCGATTCGCTGCCAGCCCCAGTTGGAGCGCCCTCCTCGGCGGACTTTGGCAGTGCGGATTTTTCGCTGACCGTCGGGGTGTCAGTCCCCTTTTCATCAGACAGCGCGGCGGGGGCGGCAGGGGACGGCACCTGAGCGACGGGTGTGGCGTCCGCCGCAGGAGCGGCCACCAGCTTGGGTGACGATTTCGTCGAACGGGTGGGACTACGGGGACTGGTGAGGTGAATTAGCCCGCCAATCACGGCCAGCAGACCCAGCGGAACCAGCCAGGGCAAATGTCGATTCGACCAGCTGGCCCGATCGGGGGCTGTCGACATCCAGACGGAGGTCTGCGTCATGGGGGCCGGTAGTTGCAATTGATCCGTGACGATCAACAGATCGGCAATCAACTGATTTGGATCCTGGTAGCGGTCTTCGGGATTTTTGGCCAGTAACTTCCGTGCCACAGCGCAGATTTGTTCGGGAAGTTGTCCGCGAAATTCGCGCGGATCGGGCGGGTCATCGCCCTGGTGCTGCAGCAACTTCTGCAAGACGGTCCCTTCGGGAAACGGGGGACGGCCAGTCAGCATGAAATAAAACGTGCAGCCCAGCGAATACAAATCGCTGCGGACATCGGCGGTGCGTGGATCGCGCGCCTGTTCGGGCGAAATGTAGTCAAAGGTTCCCAAAGTTACACCGCTGGCCGTCAGGTCGTCGTGGGTGTGTTCCACCTGGTACAGGCGGGCCAGCCCCATATCGACCAGCTTGGCCCGGCCCGCGACATTGACCAGCACATTGGAAGGCTTGATGTCGCGATGCACAACGTCACGGCTGCTGGCATGCTCCAGCGCTTCGGCAATCTGCAGCGTGTACGAGACAACTTCGGCCAAAGGCAACGGGCCTTGCCGTTGCACACGGTCGCGCAAATTTTCACCTTCGATAAACTCCAGCACAATGAAGTGCCAGCCGCGATCTTCGCCGATGTAGTAGACCCGCGCGATATTCTCGTGATCCAGCCGAGCGGCGGCTTGAGCCTCGTTGTGAAAGCGGCGGACGGTTTCTTCGTCGCTGGCGTAGTGTGTCAGCAAGACCTTGATGGCCACGGGGCGGCCCAACGCCGTATCGGTGCCCCGAAAAACAGCCCCCATTCCCCCGCCGCCGATCAACTTGTCCAGCTCGAAATGCCCCAGCCGCTCGCCCTCCAACATGCGACCCAGGTCAGCCGGCCCGGCGCCGCTGCGGGGCGGCTCTACCGCTACGGGCGGGCGATCTGTGATCACAGTGGCTTCGTGGGGAGAAATATTCGCGGCCGCCGCCGCCCCGGACACCGAGTCGGCCGCCGATGGATTGGCCGAACTGGTCCCTTCAGCCAGTTGGTCAGCCTGAGAAACAGCCTGCGACGATCCGCTCGTCCCGGACACTGGTTGACCGGTCTTCGAATCGGTCGACTTGCTGTGGCGGACCGTCGATTCGCTCATGGATGTACAAACAGCGTCCGCGGATGGACTGCGGTCCTGAAGGATCAAGCCGGCTTGATCGGCAAAGAAAGGTCCGGCGTCGCCAGATCTGCCTGTACGGGATCCAATCCGGGCGACATTTACATTTTATTTCGCCGCGGTCGGGGAGTCAATAAATAAGTCCAAATGCTGAAGCCACTTAGGTCTATCCGAGCGCCCTCGGCCAGG
>WVZU01000413.1 GCA_011772275.1 Planctomycetales bacterium
TTGGTCGGTAGGAAGTCTTGGTCTGAGGATAGTACGAATGGCTTGTCGAACGCGGTCTGCGATCATTCCGCTGGTAACCCTGGGCCTTGCCGGGGGGCTGGCCCTGAGCCTTGGCTGTGGTGGTCAGCCGTCCCGCGATAACAAGCGGGCGGAGGCGGAGGCCGTCGTGAGTGCCAGCCAGACGGCTGGCGACTTCGAAACCTCAAAATCCGCTCCGCCGATCGAAGTCCAGCTGGATGGCCAAAGTTGGACGACCTCGCAGCCGGGACCGTTGGGGGATCCCCGTGCGGTCCGCGGCGGGACCCTGAAGACCAGCATCCCGAACTGGCCAGCGACGTTGCGGATTTATGGGAAGGCCTCGAATACCTTTTTAAATTCCATCGTGGAGGGGATGTGTTACGAGTCGCTGTGTGCGTTTCATCCGGTCACTCTGGAAACGATTCCTCAGCTGGCCACGCACTGGCACATCTCGGACGACAAGATGACCTTTCGTTTCAAGCTCAATCCCCGCGCCCGCTGGTCCGATGGCCAGCCGGTTACGACCGAGGACGTGCTGGCCACCTACGACCTGCTGATGGACGACACCTTGATTGCGCCGATGACGAAACAGAGCATGGCCAAAATGGAGCGTCCGAAAGTGATCGGGGAAGGCGAACTGGAGGTTCGCTGTGTGGAGAAAGACTGGCGGAATTTTATCGCGATTGCCGGGACCAGCATCCTGCCGGCTCATCAAATCGCCGGCCTGACCGGTGGCGAATTTTTGAAGACCTACAACTTTACCTACCCGGTCGGCTCAGGCCCCTACCTGGTGCGCCCCAAAGATGTCAAAAAGGGCGAATCGATCACGCTCACCCGCCGCAACGATTGGTGGGCGGACGGCGAAGAATCTTCCCCAGGGGTCTACAACATCGGCCGTATCCGGTTCGTCGTGGTTCGGGACCATCGGCTGGCCTTTGAAAAGGCCTGCAAGGGCGAGCTCGATTTTTATCCGGTTTACACGGCGAAGTGGTGGGTAGAGGACATCACGTCGCTGGAGGCGAACCAGAAAGGACACTTGATTCGCCAGAAAATCTATACTCGGAATCCAGAAGGCTTTCAGGGGATGGCTTTCAATATGCGGAATCCGCCCCTGGATGACGTGCGGGTTCGCAAGGCGCTGGCGCACCTCTACGACCGCCGCACCATGATCAGGGAGTTCGCCTACGACGAATATGCGCCGCTCAAGTCCTATTTTCCCAACAGCGACGGAGAGAACCGGGACAACGAAATGGTCGAATACGATCTGGCCACCGCTCAACAACTCCTGGCCGCAGCGGGCTGGCAGGATCGTGATGGGGATGGATACCTGGTCAAAGAGGGCCAGCGCCTCACGCTGACGCTGCTGTATCGCGCCCAGGCGTTCGAAAAATACCTGACCACTTTTCAGCAGGCATGCAAAAAGGCGGGTGTGGAGATCAGCCTGAAGCTGGTCACGCCCGAAACGCACTGGAAAACCATGATGGATCGCAAGTTCCAGATCGCCGGCATGGCCTGGGGAGCGATCATTTTTCCCAACCCGCGGGCCAATTGGGGCAGCCGGATGGCCGATGAGGTGGGCAGCAACAATATTACCGGCTTCAAGAGCGAAAAGGCGGACCAGATCATACGGCAATACGACGAGGAATTCGATTTGCAGCAGCGCAATCAGCTGCTGCAACAACTGGACGCCGAAATTTTCGCTCAGCATCCCTACGCCCAGGACTGGTATATTCCCAGCCAAAGGATCCTGTACTGGAATAAATTCGGCATGCCGGAGGGGGGGCTGACCAAGTACGCGGACTGGCGGGGCGTTTTTTCGACCTGGTGGGTGGATCCAGCAAAGGAACAAAAACTGAAAGCAGCCCGTCAAACGGGTGACCCCCTGACGCCCATTCCCCCCTTGGAAGTCAAACACTGGATGGACAGTCCGCCGCCCGATGTGGCGGAGGCCGGTCGCTGACCCCTGCCGTGCTGGCGCGCCTGTTCCGGTGAAGACCCTCCTCAAATGACCGCATACTTCGTCCGCCGCCTGCTGCTGATCATTCCCACCTTTGTCGGCGTGACGATCATCGCGTTCTTTATTACCCGGATGGTGCCGGGAGGTCCGCTGGAACGCGAGATCATGCAGATGCGCCACGCCATGGCAACACAGGGTGGGTCCGGGACGCAGACGCTGGAAACCGAAATTACCGATGACCTGTTGGACGAACTGAAACGGACCTTTGGTCTGGACAAGCCGTGGTACGTGGCCTACGTCTTGTGGCTGAAAAACCTGGCCACGCTGAACCTGGGGGACTCCTACGAGACGGGTGAACCGGTCTGGGAGCGGGTGATCGAGCGGTTTCCGATCAGTATCTCTTTCGGATTGACCGGCTTCCTGCTGGCCTACCTGGTCTGCATCCCCCTGGGGATCGCCAAGGCCCTCCGCCATGGACACCCGTTTGATTACATCAGTTCCGCAATTGTCTTCATCGGCTACTCCATACCGGGGTGGGCCATGGGCATCCTCCTGCTGCTCTTTTTTGCCAGCGGACGCTATGTGGACCTGTTTCCGCTGGGTGGTATCAAGAGTGACAGTTACGAGACTTTGCCATGGCTGGCCAGGCAAATCCAGGATCCCCAAGCGGCGGCGGACGATTTTGGCGACTTTGATTGGTCGTACCTCTCACCGGCCGCCAAGGCGATCGATCGCGTGTGGCACATGTTGCTGCCAGTCTTCTGCTACATGATGGGCTCGTTCGCGGCCCTCACGGTGCTGACCAAAAACTCGCTGATGGAGAACCTGGGACAGGATTATGTCCGCACCGCTTTTGCCAAAGGATTGGCTCCGCGGCGGGTGATATTCCTGCACACCTTGCGCAATTCGCTGATCCCCCTGGCCACCGGACTGGGACATGCCTTGGGACTGCTGATGGCGGGGTCCTACCTGATCGAACTGGTGTTCAACATCGACGGCTTGGGACTCTTGGGCTTCACCGCGATTACGGGACGGGACTACGCGGTCGTCATGGGAGTTTTGGCCATTAATACCCTCCTGCTGCTGTTTGGCAATATTATGTCCGACGTGCTTTACGCCTTGATCGATCCACGGATTCGTTTTGAATGAGGTTTTTTTAAGCCGAGCTAGAAGTGCTCTTTTTTTTTGGGGTGAGCCGCCGTAGGGGGGCTTAGTCATTCCGTTCGGCTCCAGGTTTTTTCAGCTGCCTGGACAGGGGCCAGGGAATGCCGAACGATCGTTCACCAGTTTCTGGAGATACAACCGTGCCGGCCGCCAAATCGAGATCCTTGCTGCAGCTGCGCTTGCAGCGATTTCGTCGTATCAAGCGGGGGTATTACAGCTTTTTGGTGCTCATCGGGGCTTACGCTTTTTCTTTTCTCTTGCCGCTGGTCATGGGCAATCGTGCGCTGCTGGTCCGCTATGACGGCGCCTGGTATTTCCCCATGTTGCGCTCGTACGCCTACGATACCTTCGGCCTGGGATCCAGCCACATCATTCCGGCCGGCGAACTGGGACAGACAGAGATTGATGGCCAAGCCGTCCCGCTGGGCGCGGAGGTCGATTACCGCGCGCTGCAACGGCAATTCGCGGCGGACCAGAGCGGCGATTGGGTCGTGATGCCGTTTTTTCCGTGGAGCCCCTATGAGAAGATCGAACAGACTGGCACCCCGCCGGCGCCACCCATGCCGGGTCATTGGATGGGTACCGACACGGCCGGCCGCGACGTTTTTATTCGCCTGGCTTACGGATACCGGGTCTCGATAACCTTCGCCCTGGTGGTCGTGCTGGTCGCCTACTCGATCGGGACCCTCGTGGGCGCCTTTTTGGGATACTTCGGCCGCTGGCTGGACATGATCGGCCTGCGATTGGTGGAAATCTGGAGCGCCGTGCCATTCTTGTATACGGTCATGATCCTGGCGGCACTGTTCAAGCCGAACTTTGCCATCCTGGTGGGCATCCTCTCCCTCTTTGGCTGGATGACGATCACCTACTACGTGCGGGGCGAGTTCTACCGGGAAAAAGCCAAGGATTACGTGCAGGCCGCCATCGCTGTGGGCGAACCCCACGCGGCGATCATGGTCAAGCATATCCTGCCCAATGCGTTGACACCCATTATCGCCTTCGCACCCTTTGCCATCGTAGGAACCATCGGCGCCCTGGTTTCGCTCGATTTCCTCGGCTTCGGTTTGCCGGCACCCACGCCCAGCTGGGGCGAATTGTTGCGGCAAGCGAAAGACAGCGGCTTTACCAAGTGGCACCTGGTCGTGTTTCCCCTGGGCATGCTGTTTGTCACTCTGCAGCTGATCGTATTCATCGGCGAAGCCGTGCGCGAGGCGTTTGATCCGAAAGTCTACAGCAGGTTGCGTTGATGGCCATGGGAAAAGACAACACGTCCGCGGGAAGCGACAAGCCAGCGGGAACGCTGCTGGAAGTCCGCGACCTGAAGACCTATTTTCGCGTCGAAGGTGGCGTCGCCAAGGCGGTGGATGGCGTGTCTTTCAAGGTCTTTCCAGGCGAAGTGCTGGGTATCGTCGGCGAATCGGGCTCCGGCAAGAGCGTCACCGCCTTGTCCGTCCTGCGGCTGGTCCCCGAACCGCCCGGATTCAACGCCGGAGGCCAGGTCATCTACGAAGGCGAAGATCTGCTGAAAAAGTCCTACCCGGAGATGTGGCAGATCCGCGGCAACGAAATGGCCATGATCTTTCAAGAGCCCATGACGGCCCTGAATCCCGTTTTTACCGTCGGGTTCCAGATCATCGAAACCTTGCGGACCCACAATCCGCAGATCAGCAAACAGGAGGCGTACCAGCGAGCTGTCGAAATGCTGGTCCGCGTGAAAATTCCCGACGCCGCTCAGCGCATGAAACAGTTCCCCCACCAGTTCTCCGGTGGCATGCGGCAGCGGGCCATGATTGCCATGGCCCTCTGCTGCAATCCACAATTGCTGATCGCCGACGAACCGACCACGGCACTGGATGTCACCACGCAAGCACAAATTCTGGACCTCATGCTGGAACTGAAGGATCAGCACGAAGGAGGAGCCATCATTCTTATCACTCACGATCTGGCCGTCGTGGCGGAAACCTGCGATCGAGTGATTGTCATGTACGGCGGCAAAGTCCAGGAAGTCGGGACCGTCCAACAGATTTTTCGCCAGCCCCAGCATCCCTACACCCAAGGCCTGTTGAACTCCCTGCCCTCCCTGCAAGCCAAGACCGTGCAGCGGCTGCACACCATTCCCGGCAACGTCCCGTCCATTATGGATTTGCCCAGCGGCTGTAAATTCTGTACCCGCTGTGAGGCCGTCATCGACCGCTGTCACCAGGAAGAACCCCTCCTCCATGACGTCGGTCATGGTCATCAGGTTCGCTGTCATCTGGTTGAAACCTGAACCCCCTCCGCTCCCCTCCTGAATACACCCCCACAATCAGGAAAGCGATCTGAGGCTGCGGTGTTCTGCGGGTATATCCAGCCGGACCGGCTCCACCCGCCGCAACGCGGCGACAGGAAACAGCCTGGGGCGCCAGCCCCAGGAATCGCCACCCCGGAATGGATTCCGACCTGGCCAACGCAGCTGGGGCCGGAAACGAACCGGGGCCCCCTTTCACAGGCTCCGGCCCGGTAGCGACGCCGATGTGGCTGGTCACCCCGGCACGGGTGGGGTAATTTGATGGCGGGCGCGAACCGCCGCCCAGCAACATCCGCCAGGATTCCTATCGACCCAGAGATCGCAGTTATGGGCCTACAAGAAAACATCCAAAAAGAACCGGTCAGCCAGCTGGCGCTGCGCGAACCGGTGACGGCCGAGCGGGGTACGACGCTGCGCGAGGCAATTGCGAAAATGCGCGAAAAGAAACTTGGTTGCACCGTGGTTGTCGACCCGGACCGCAAGCCCATCGGGATGTTCACCGAAAGTATGCTTACGCAACTTCTGGCGCAGAACGCCGTGAGCCTCGACCATCCGATTGAACAGCATATGGCCGAACAGTGGCCGTGGGTGCGGTTGACCGACCCGATTGCGGATGTGCTGGAAGCGATGGAACTGAAGAATGTCCGCTTCCTGTGCGTGGTGGACCAGCAAGACCGGCTGGTCGGGTTGACCGGCCAGAAAGGCCTGATGGAATACGTCGCCGATCACTTTCCGGGCCAGGTCATGGTGCAACGCATTGGCGGCAAGCCGTATCCGCAGGACCGTGAAGGAGCCTGATTATGTCCGACTCACAATTTCCATCGCCAGAAGACTTTCAAGACCCGTTGGAAAATTACGAGCCGAAAACTTATGAGGATCCGTTGGAACAAGCGTTGGCCGAGGAGACCGTATCTGCCATCCGCCACGAACCTTACGTCCGCATTCCTCCCGACACGCCCGTGCAGGCCGCCGTGGAAAAACTGGCTGGCTTGCACGTGGCCTGCCTGCTGGTCGAACAGGAAGGCAAGCTGGTCGGCGTCTTTTCCGATCGCGATGTTCTCAGCCGGGTCGCTGAGGAATATGATCAGCTGAAGGATCAACCGGTCAGCGAGGTGATGACCAACAACCCGATTTACGTCTACGAAACCGACTCCCCTGCCGCCGCCTTGGCTGTTATGGCCGTGGCCGGTTATCGGCATGTGCCCGTCTTGAACCTGGACGATCAGCTGGTGGGCATCGTCAGCCCCCAACGCGTCACCGCGTTTTTGCACAGGTACTTTGCATGACCGTGGCTGGGCATTCCAGTCCTGCAGCAATTCAGCGGTTTGTCGCGGCTGCGGATCGGCACGGATGGTGGCCCCCACCGGCCTCTCTGCAGCCTGAACGCGCAGCCTGAACGCGCAGCCTGAACGAACAGCCTGAACGAGGGCCAGGACCAATGGGGTGGCCAACCCAGCCTGCGGCGGCGGATAATTCATCTCATGAATGCAGCTAACTTAAATGGTCCGGAGACGGTCCGGGGTGCGGCACGCGGCTGGAACCACCCCGTCTGGTTGGGATTTGTGCTGGTCGTCGTTGGGGCGACCAGTTACTTTCTGGTATTTGTCCGGTATCCGCTACTGCGGGACTTTCCCTGGTTGAACCTGCCGCTGGTCCTGGCGGGTCTGCTCCTCGTGGCCTGGGGTGTGCGGCGTGCATTCGACCAGGGTCGGACTTTGGGGGCCAAGATCGCGGCCGCCCTTGCGCTGCTTTTTTCCCTGGCCCTGACGGGCCTGTTCACGACCTATATCTTCTACCTTTCCTATCAACTGCCCGCAGATCGCGGTGTGGCGCAGATCCAAACGGTCGCTGCCGAGTTCGCTTTGCAAGACCAAAACCAGCACACGGTCCGGCTGAGTGACTATCGCGGCCAAAAGGTCGTGCTGGTTTTTTATCGAGGTTTCTGGTGACCCTTCTGTGTTTCCGAACTGCAAGGTTTGCAGTCACGCTATGACGAAATCAAAGCGCTGGATGCGGAAGTCCTGGGCATCAGTGCCGACACCCCCACAGAAAACCAAGACTTTTCTCAGGCGGCAAAGATCGAATTTCCTTTGCTGTCCGATCAAGATGGCCAGGCCATGGACGCGTTCGGACTGCGCCATTCGGGCGCCAGTCTGGACGGCGGCGATATCGCCCGACCCGCCGTATTCCTTGTCGACCGGGAAGGAAAAATTGCCTGGCGGATGCTGACCCCAAACTTGCGGGTCCGCGTGCGTCCCGAGACGGTAGTCGCCCAGCTGGCACAGATGCACTGAACCATGGACGACCGGCCTCTCCCCCATCCTGTCGCCGGCTTCTAAATCCTGTAGCCGGCTTCTGTGAAGCCGGTTCCCTGACTGGCGTCCCTAACCCAAAACGGGCCGAACCGGTCAGGCCCATGTTGCAGGCCGGCACGGGTCAATCCAACCGGTTGCCGGCAGCGAAAATGGACCGGACCCGGCTGCTAATTTAGGGAAAAGCCCAGGTTGCCCTGACTCTTAACCGGCTGGGCGATGGACTGGCTTTCAACGCAGTCTGCGTCGCCTCCGTGGTATCCAACCCAGGATCAGCAGGCCGATCGCGGTCAGCACCAGCGCGGAAGGCTCGGGAATCTGAGCGACAGCCGTGCCATACGTGTTGCCCGATCCGGTGCTGGCAAGATAGGGGCTGCTGACGGCGGTGAGCGTGGCGGTATTCAAAAAATCGGCGTCGTAGTCGCCCGTGTCTAACAGCGAGCCAGTGGCGACAAGCACAAAACTGACATCCTTAGAGACGTCCGCTTCAAATGGAATCGGACCGACGCTCAACGAAGTCATCCCGCTGCTGACCATCTGGCTGTCGATGAAGATCGGAAGCATGGTCAGGTCGTCTGTAGCGCTAATATCAACGCTGGCGCCCAGCGTGAGGGTGACCATGTCGGTTTTCGAGCCGCTAACGGTGCCATCGATGTCGAACGTGAAGTCGACATCGCCGGCCTGGGTGAACGTAAACGATTCGGTGAACGCGGCGGCGGCAGTTTGCAAGATGAAACCTGAATTTGCTGCCACCGCCACGCCCAGGCTGCTGGTGGTGCCGTTCAGCGTGGCGGTCGCGTCGGCTTGGCCATTGGCGCTCATTTGAGTTGCAGTCGCAGTGATTGGAGCCGGGCCCATCTGGAAATCTATATCCGGGGTCTCCGTGCCCTCAAAAGACCACGCCAGAGCGGCGACATCGATCGCGGTGGCGGGACGTGGGGCCAGCGTCAACAAAAAAAACGCATACATAGCGGCGGACGCCAGTGCGCATGGAAAATGCTGTCTCATGTCGGAATCTCCAGAAATGAAAAAATCGGGTACCTGCAGACTGTGGGGGCAGAAACGGCGGTGCTGTCCCCGTTCGCCATTGGCTCGTGGCTCTACAAAAAAAGCTGCCAGGAATCCCCTGCCAGGCCCCTGCCGAAATCACGACAGGGAAAGGAGAGTCCAGACAGCTTTAAGAATTCGCAGTGGTTCTCTGACTCGCTGACGATTGATCGTCCCGTAAGCCGGGATTCTGCAGTCAACAAAAAAAGCAATGTTCACCATCGCCTGGTCCGCACCCAACGTGCGGGCGATGACAAACATTGCTCTTTTTTCGCGGGGTCTCGACCTGTGTTCAACTCAAAACCAGACGGCGTATGCCGTGCACCCCTAGGATCCTACATGGAATCCTCAGCAAATGCAAACACTTTTTTGCCGTTTTTTTGCCACCGCCTCATTTTTCGTGAAAATCAAAAAAAAATGCTTGACATGCCCTCCCAGCAGTTGTAAAGTCACATCAACATGCGTATCAACCAACTTGGATTTGGGAAATTATCCGCGAAATTTAGAACCTAGGTCGAGACCCAGTCTTAAAAAAACACCTATCAGAACCCTGCGGCCCGTGTGCCGAGCAAGGTTTCTGGTAGGTGTTTTTTATTGGAACTGGACTCTGAAAAAAAGCTCCTGATGTTTTGGAACGCCTGAAACGTTTTCCAATCGCTGCTGGTGGCGATTGCTGAACGTGTCAGGCGTTTTTTTCGTAACCCGCTGTTTGCCTGTGAGGAACGGGGGATCGCCAGTTATTGCAAATGTCTCTTGAGTCAAAACGTCTGTTGAATGACTAGAACCACTGCTGGCGCTTGGGATGCTGCGATCGATCTGAAGCCTGAGACCAGCGCGAAGTGCAAAGGAGGTTATGTTATGCACCACAAAAAAGTCATCCCTGTTGTCGTTGTGTTGATAGTTGCGGTGTCCTTGCCGGCGTCGGCGAGCCCCCTTTTTAGGATCGGCGAAGGCGGCGACCGCACGTGGCAACAAGCCATCGATGATGGCAACGTCCGGCCGGTTGTGCCCGCGCCGGATCTACGACCGGTTGAGTCCTCGGCGGGTCGACCCGCGGTCGGGGCCTCGGCATCTCTCACTCAGGCAGCGCAAGAATTTTACAACACGCAGGGTGTCCCGTTTTCGCTCGTGCCGACGCGACTCGGCCCGGCGGATGCATTCGTCCCGGACGGGCAGGGTATGGAACATCAGTCGCTGGTGATGAGCTGGCAGGATTCGTCGATCAACAATCCGGACCATCTGCAGATTGGGGCCTGGGAGTACGTCTACGATGTCGACCCGGACCTGAGCGGGCTTGAGATGCACTTTTCGATCTTCGCACCGCCGGGCATCTGGGACCTGTCGGTCGAGATGATCGACATGAATGGCAACTCGGCTGGCTGGTTCATGTCCATGCCGCCGAACACGTGGCAGGAGTACTGGCTGGACCTGGACAATTTGGGAAACCAGAGCGGGTTCCTTTATTTTGAGGGTGGGCCGTTCGACATTACGCAAGTTGTGGCCTTGCGATTTGATGAGGCAGGCGTGTTGAGCATGCCGCTCACACCGCCAAACCCATACGGGGAGGAGTTTTTCTGGAACGCCTGGAATCATGTTGAAATTCGCCGTCCGATCTCCGCGGTCCCCGAACCGGCAACGCTTACGCTCCTGGCCTTGGGCGCCGGGGCGCTGTTCCTGCGGCGCCCTGTCAGAGACAGAGGGGGTCAGAGGAACCGATAAAAGTCCATTGGCGTCGGGGGTGATGACGCCCATTTTTTTAGTTTCTGAGCCAGCTGTAAGACGGCGCTGATGAGGGGGCGCAGAGTTACCGGTTGCGGTGGTGGTCAGCACCCCGGCTGCTGAGTGCCACCTTGGCGCGCAGCGATAGCCTTTCCGCCTGGGGTCGGGCTTGAGCAGCCGGGGTGCTTGGCGGCTGGCGGTGGTTGTCA
>WVZU01000111.1:0-4591 GCA_011772275.1 Planctomycetales bacterium
CGGTGAAGAAGACGGGGTCAGGACGGCGACGGGTGAGGCAGAGGCCGAGCTGGCCACCCGCGAAGGGGTGACCGACGAAATACCAGCGATGGTGTTGCCGGTGATGCCCATCGATGAGGCTGTGTCGGAGTTCGCCGACCTGCCGCTTGGGGAGGTGGTGGACGAGCCAAACGTGGTGAGCGTGGCGGACCAGACGGGCGATGCGCAGCTGCCGGCGGGCGGGGTAGCGACCCCAACCCGTGGAGATAGCGACGACATCCTCATCGGCGGCCCCGGTCAGGACCTGATCTTTGGCGACGCGGGCGACGACTGGCTGTTTGGTGATCAGCTGCTGACGCCTGAACTGCTGCAGGATCTGGTGATCGCGCGGCTGGCCGACGGCAAGACGATTTAGCCCGGTTTTATCGCAAACTTCACAGCCAGCGACAGGGAGTCTTGGCCGGGCAGGGAAGACGAGACGATGTGAATTCAAAAGCGTGTGGATCGTACGTTGATCCTGCGTTGAGGATTCAATTGCGACGTCTGAGGCGGCCAGGCAAAGACTCGGCTGTCGCCCCGCAGGCGGCCTGGGACGAATGCGGGTTGGTGGCTGTGCCCGTTTTCGGTGGATCGCCTCGCTGACGCGGACGTCGCTGCGACGGGGATGCTGCAATGGGGATACTGCAATTCGCGCAGGGACCCGATGCGATCACCTCGGGCGGAAGTCCAGGGTTTGCCGATGGGGATGATCGTTCCCGACAAGTGAGTCTCAAAAAGACGACAGGGGTCGCTGCGTTGTCTGTGCCTGCCGCTGGCGGGTGTTGCGTATTCGGCGTTCAGACGGCCGGCGGTGTTAGAAGCGGGTTTTGCGTTGAGCCAGGTATTCAGTCAGGGCGCGGTCGAACTGCATGCTGGTATCCAAGGGCACGTAATCGACCCCACTGGTCAGACACTCCTGGTGGTACCGGTCCCGGAAGGCGGCGATTTCCGCCAGGTATTCGGGGCGAAAATCGGTGGCATCGACCTGCAGCTTCTCGCCGGTCTCCGGCTCCTCGAATTCGACCATGCCCTCAAAGGGAAACCGTAGCTCGGCTTCGTCCAGCACATGAAACAGGATCACGTCGTGCCCCCCGTGGCGGAGGCGGTGCAGCGCCCGGAGGACGGATTCGGTTTCGGCAAACAGATCGGTGAACAGCATCACCAGGCTGCGGTGCTTCAGCATGGCGGCAATCTGCGTGATGCTGCGGGCGATATCGGTTTCCCCCTGGGGCTCAAGCCGCGACAGCAGGGAAAGGATATTGCCCAGCTGTTTGCGTTTCGATTTGGGTGCCAGGCTGTCGCGGATCTTGCGGTCGAAGGTGATCAGCCCTACGGGATCCTGTTGATGAATCATCAGGTAAGCCATGGCGGCGGCCAGGCAGATGCTGTATTCGAACTTCGTCAGCTGTTGGCGGTAGGTGTAGGCCATAGAGCGGCTGAGGTCCATGACCAGGTAGCCGTGGATGTTCGTTTCCGCTTCGAATTTCTTGATGTAGTATTTGTCCGTTTTGGCGTAGACCAGCCAATCGATATCATCGGGGTTATCGCCGGGTGTGTACTTGCGATGTTCGCTGAATTCGACCGAAAAGCCGTGGTAGGGGCTGGCGTGCAGTCCCTGCAGAAAACCCTTGACGATAAACTGGGCCCGCAGGTCTAGCCTGGCGATCTGGCGGATGACTTCTGGCTTGAGGTATTTTTCAACAGACACGGGAATCGGGGATTGGTGTCCGCTCAGCGGTGATTGGCCGGTAGGGATGAGATCGATTACCGATGGCAAATGCGCGTTTACTTTTCAAATTTGGGGATTTCCGGGGTGGGGATCTCCTGGACCAGTCGCAGGATCACATCTTCGTTGGTCATGCCTTCGGCCTGGGCTTGGAAGTTGGTGCTGATCCGGTGCCTCAAGACGGGGATGACGAGTTTTTGGACGTCTTCGATACTGACTGAGAAGCGGCCGTCCATGGCGGCCAGGGCTTTGCCGCCGCCGATCAGGAATTGTCCGGCGCGGGGGCCGGCGCCCCAATCGACCAGTTCGCGGATATAGTCGGGAGCGGACGGATCGCGTGGCCGCGTGGCCCGCACCAGGCGGGCGACGTATTTGACGATGTACTGGCTGACGGCCACGGAAAAGACCAGTTTTTGCAGATTGACGATGGCCTTGCCGGACAGCACCTTGCGGATCTCCGGTTTTTCGTGCCGGGTGGTCTGGGCCAGGATTTTTTCCTCTTCGTCTGCCGAGGGGTAATCGACCTTGATGTTGAACATGAACCGGTCCAGCTGGGCCTCCGGCAGCGGGTAGGTCCCTTCCTGTTCGATCGGATTTTGCGTGGCGATGGTGAAGAAGGGGTCGGGCAGATCGAAGGTCGTTTTGCCGACCGTAACTTCCCGTTCCTGNNCTTCCCGTTCCTGCATGGCCTGCAGGAGGGCGGCCTGGGTTTTGGGAGGGGTGCGGTTGATTTCGTCCGCCAGGAGGATGCTGGTGAAGATCGGGCCTTCCACAAACCGAAAATTACGGCGGCCGGCGTCGTCTTCTTCCAGCACGTTTGTCCCCGTGATGTCCGAGGGCATCAAGTCCGGGGTGAACTGGATCCGTTTAAAACCAATATCGAGGATACGGGCCAGCGTGCTGACCATCAGGGTCTTGGCCAGCCCGGGCACGCCTTCCAGCAGGCAGTGGCCGCGGGTAAAGATGGCGGCAAACAGCTGTTCAATGACTTCGTCCTGGCCGACGATCACCTTCTGCAGTTCGTCCTGCATGATCCGCCGATGCTGGCTGAACTCCTGCAGGATCTCGCCGATACTCTTTTGTTTGGTGGTCACAAGGCAGTTCCCGCCGGGTGCAACAAGTCGCCCGCCCGAAAGGTCCGATCACGATTTTTTTCGACACAGGTCAGGGGGGCCTGGCAAGCGCGATCGAGACGCAAAGGGGCGGGGGCGCGGATCTCTTTGATTCTAGCCACGTCAGGCAGTACCAGCAACGGACGTTGTGGTTCTCTTGTGGCGATCCTGGGCCAACCCTAAGATGAACCAGGCAGGCCGCAGGGGACACAGGAAATTGAAGATGCGACAGGCGTGGCAGAGGCTGCTGGTGGCAGGGATGGTGATCGCGACGTGCTGCGGCGGGTTGCCCGCGGCGCGGGCCGAGGTGTCGGCCCCCCAGGTTCGCGAGGCGCTGCAGCGGGCGATTGGCTATTTGCGACGTGAGCAGCGCGGCAAGGGGGACTGGGTCGATCTGGGGCAGGGGGGGTACCAGGGGGGCGTAACGGCCCTCTGCTGCCTGGCTCTGTTGGAAGCGGGCGTGCCGCCAGATGATACGGCGATTCGCAAGGCGTTGAATTATCTGAGGACGGTCGACACCAAGAAGACCTACGTCGTCGCCTTGCAAACGATGGTCTTTTGCCGCGCCGGCCAGGTGGTCGACCGAACTCGCATTCGCTCGCTGGTCCGCTGGTTGCAGGATACCCAGAACACTTCCGAGGGGGTGAGCCGCGGGGCGTGGGGATATTCCGGCGGGCCCGGCACCGATAATTCCAACAGCCAGTTCGCCGTGCTGGCCCTCTACGAGGCGGAACGAGCGGGATTCGAGGTCCAGCCGCGGACCTGGCAGCTGGCGTTGGGGTATTGGCGGCGGGCCCAAAATACGAACGGGTCGTGGGGTTACCAGGTGCGCGGCCCGGGGCTGGGGAGTATGACGTGTGCCGGGCTGGCCTCGCTGGTGATCGCCCTGGACAGCCAAGCGATCTCGGGCGCCGCGATTGAGGGAGACGAGTGCGAATGCCGCAGCAGCGAACCGGACGAACGCGTGGAAAAGGCGCTCGCCTGGCTGGGCCGCAACTTTTCAGTGACGCGCAACCCGAAGGAAGTGGTGCGGGGCCCGGCCATCGGGTCCCAACGATGGTTGTACTATTACCTGTACGGCATTGAACGGGTGGGCCGCGTCACGGCGCGACGATTCTTTTACGGCCGGGACCGCCGCGACCAGGGGGACCTTCAGCGTTACGACTGGTATCGCGAAGGGGCCGACTTCCTGGTCCGCAAGCAGAACCCGGACGGTTCCTGGGAGGGGGACATCCCCCAGCATCCGCAGGTCGGCACGGCGCTGGCTCTGCTGTTTCTCTCCAAGGGCCGCCGGCCGGTGCTGGTCTCCAAGCTCCGCCGGGACGGTGACTGGGACCTGGTGCGGCACGACCTGTTCAACCTGACTCGATATACCGAGCGAAAATGGAAGATGCCACTGACCTGGCAGACCATGGATGCGGAAAAGGCCACGGCCGACGACTACGCGCAAACGCCCGTCTTGTTTCTTTCCGGCAGTGACACCTTTCGCTTCACCCCGCAGCAGCGGCAGGAGCTGCGGCGGTATGTGGAACAAGGCGGCTTTATCTTTGCCGACGCCTGTTGCGACGGCGAAGGTTTCGACCGCGCGTTTCGGGCCGAGCTGCGGGAGATCTTTCCGGAAGCGGGCTACGAGCTGAAACCTCTGGAGGCTCAGCATCCCATCTGGTCGATTGATGAACGGATCGACCCGCGGTTTGTCGACCCGGACGACCGCTGGTTGTGGGGCGTCGATTTC
>WVZU01000111.1:4642-10126 GCA_011772275.1 Planctomycetales bacterium
CCGCCTGCCGGGCAATTGGCGTCAACGTGCTGGCGTATGCCACCAACCGCGAATTGAAACCGAAAGATGCCATTCCCCAGAAGCTGGCCAAGTCCCAGCCGCAGGGCAGTGGTCAGCGGGGACGGTTTGCGGTGGCCAAGCTGCGGCATGCGGGGGGCTGTGACGCGGCCCCCCGCGCGCTGCGGAACCTGCTGGAAGCCACGGGCAATATCCTGCAAATCCGTACCGCGGACGAGGTGCCGCTGCTGGCGATCGACGATGAAGCCATCTTCGACCACCACTTCTTGTACCTGCACGGCCGCAATGATTTTCGGCTGAGTGGGGCTGAGCGGCGGCAGCTGAAGAGGTTTGTCCAGCGGGGGGGCACGCTGATGGCCGATGCGATCTGTGCCAGCCCGGCCTTTACCAAGGCCTTGCGCCGCGAGATGCGCGAGGTCTTCAGTCAGCCGCTGGAAAGGATCCCGCCGGAGGACCCCCTGTTGTCGGCCGCTTACGGGGGTTCCGACCTGCAGGAAGTTGTCCGCCGCGAGGCGGTCCGGCTGCCGGACGGATCGTTGCAGATCAAGCAGCGGAGCGGGCCGGCTGAGCTGGAGGGGATTCGCAACGATGATCGCTACGGGGTAATTTTCTCGCCGTTGGACCTGAGTTGCGCGCTGGAAAAACATTTGGCGCCCCACTGTCGCGGCTATACCACCGAAGATGCCGCTCGCATCGCGATCAACGTGATCCTCTACTCACTGCACCAGTAACGGCCGGAAGGTGGGAGACCGAGCGTGGAAGGCCAGCTCTGCCACGCTGCGGCGGCAGGCCATCGCCAGGGAGGCTGGTCCCCAAGAAGCGGAATCGAAGATTCGCCGTGGGTCAGGAGGGTGGTGATTTGCGGCCGGCATCCATCCACATCAGCAACAGCGGCAGCACGACCAGGTTGCCCAGCAGGGCGCCTAGCATGGAGAGGCTGACCAGGGCGCCAAAGTAGACGGTCGGCACAAACTGGCTTCGGCAGAGGGCCGTGAAGCCGACGATCAGGGCCAGCGTCGCAAAAAACATCGCTCGGCCCACACTCTGATGCACGTTGTGCAGCGCCTCCCGAACGTCGCGTCCCGCTCGCCGTTCGCGGCGATAAAAGCTGACGTAGTGGATCGACGAATCGATCGAGAGACCCATCGAGACGGCGGCAATCATCGCCGCGCCCATGTTGATGCGGATATTCAGCCAGCCCATCAGGCCGGTCACCATCAGGATGGGCACCGCGTTGGGGACGATGGCGATCGCGGCGATGACCGGGCTGCGGAAGGCGATCAGCATCATGAGTCCGATACCGGCCACTGCCCAGGCAAAGCAAATCCACTGGTCGCGGATCATGCTCTCCACCAGGCTGGTCAGCAGCACATAGAAACCGGTGACTTCGGCCCCCACGCCGGACGAAGCGGGAAATTCCTCGGCCGCAATCCGTTCGACCTGCCGGATGATCTCGGTTTTCTGCTGAGCGGGTAGCTGTTCACGAGCCCGCAGCATCACGCGGGCGAAGTGTTGGACTGGCGGTCCGTCAACGCTGTGGCCCCGCAAGGCCGAGAGCATGCCGGCACCTCCGCCCGCTTTTCGCATCGCCAGCTCGACCATCTGCAGCTGCTGCTGAGGTGTCATGTACTCTTCCAGGTCGATCTTTTCCAGCACCATTTCCAACGGGAGGATGCCCATCAGGCGCCGCGCCGCGGGAGGCAGATCGATCAACTCCAGCAGTTCGTCGACCGCCATGACTTGTATCAAGTCCCGGATGTCGACCGACTCCAGCAAGTCCACCACGCTTAACACCTTGGTCAACCCCGGCTCGGATCGCCCGTCCTCACCGATGACCACGACTTGCTGGTGCAATCGTTGTTGAAACTTTCTCAACCGGTCGAGGAAGGCATCGTCGATCACCGCGGGGGCGGGGACGATGACGTCCAGCACGCCGGCACCACCCAGGCGGGATTCGACGAAGGCGTACGAGCGGGCGATTTCGCTGGAAGCCCGGAAATTGCGGGTGAAGTTGGTTTCGACTTGGAGCCGGGTGCCGCCGATGGCAACCCCTAAGGCGACTATCCCGCTCACGGCACCCACCGTCTTGGGACGGGCCAGCAGCGTATCGACCAGTCGCGAGAGCCCGGTGTCGAGCGATTTTTCGCCCCAGGCCCGCCGGGGGTCGACATCCAGGCGGCCCCAGAGGGCCAGGCCCGGGACCAGGAAGGCCACGCTGACGATCACCAGCAGCGAACCGATGGCCATCATGATCCCAAAGTCCTGCACGGGGCCCACCCGGGCCCACAGCAAAGCGGCGAATCCGACCGCATCGGTCACGCATGCCAGAGCGATGGGAATGGCCAACAAGCGGCCGGCACGGGCCACGGCCCGCAAGGGGGATGCCCCGGCAGCCCGCGCGTCGCGAAAGCGGACAATAAAGTGAATCACGGTCGCCACCGCGACCACGGTTACGATGGCGGTCAGCATCGAACTGACCATGCTCAACCGCAAATGACTGCTCACCAAGATGGCTCGTGTCAGGACCAGCGTGAACTGAATCACCACCAGGGGGATCGCGACCCACCGCAGGCTGCGAAAGCAGAGCAGAATCGTGGCGGACAGCAGGATCAGGGTGGTGTATCCCAGCGTTTCTCCGTCTTGGGTGATGAACTCAAAGCCGTCGATTACCATCACCGGTTCACCGGCAATGACCCCGGTCGGGTCGTGCTGACGGACGATTTGCCGCATCGATCCAATGGTCGCTCGACGTGAGACATCCGCTCGCAAAGGCTGCAGCACGCAGACCACGGCTGCGGTTTCGCGCCGCCCGGCCAGCGGTGGGCCGACGGCGTAGCCTTCCAGCAGTTCCAGCAAGCGGGCGGCCGCTGGCGTGTCGTCAACAATGCGCTCCCCCAAGGGCGTACTGGCCAGGCTCATCGCCGACTGAACACCCTCCACTTCGGCCAGCTGTTGGGTGAGCTGTTGGACGCGGCCGACGCCAGCGGGCGTCATCAACTGGGGGTCCACGTAGGCGGCCAGGACCACCTCGTCGTTGCCAAAGATTTTTTTCAGCCGCCGGTAGGGTTCCAAGAGGGGGTCGTCGGCGGCAAACATGTTTTCGATGGACCGATCAAAGGCCAGTTCCTGGGCGAAGGGATAGGCCAGCAGGCCGGCGACCAGGGCCGCGAGCAGGGCCGCGTATCGCCAGCGGATCATCCATCGGGTAACGAACTTCATAACCTGATACATCATAACGCTTTATGCTCACCAGCGGCAGCGCAAACGAGCCTTGACCGTGTCCCGGCGTGATTCCTATAATCCGGCCCTCCTCCATTTGCTCTAACAGGTTTTCTGATTGTGACTTGCGGCCACAGGGCCTGGCCGCGGGCAGGAGTTTTACAGGCAGGCAGGGACGCCATTCTGACCGGAACCCCCCCGACGGACCGTGCTGAGGTAGCGGTTTGGGCGCACGAGTTTGCGCGCCGAGCGGGTAGAGGTGCGCGCTGGGCCTGGTACGGTTGGCTGGCTGCAATCGGGTTGGCCCTGATGGTGCTGACGGGCGTGGCACCCGGCAGGGTGGCGGCCCAGGAGCTATTGCCCAGCGTGAACCCGCTTCCCAGCGACCTGCCCCCCGGCGTGCGGCGTTTCCGCGCGTGGCCGCGCAGCGATGGGGCGCAAGTCGACCTGCAGTGGTTTCCCAGTGCGACGGCCGACGAATCGATTGGCCTGATCACGGGCGGGATTAATGTGGTGGTCGACGGTATCGCCGAACTGGGCGCGATCGATCTGTCGACCGATCGGCTGGTGATCTGGACGGGAGGCATCGACGAACTAAGCCTGGGTGGCGAGAGCTTCCAGGACCCGGAGATGCCGTTGGAATTCTATATGGAGGGCAACATCGAGTTTCGTCAGGGTCAGCGCGTGGTGTACGCCTCGCGAATGTATTACGACGTCCGCCGCAACGTGGGAGTTGTTCTGGATGCCGAACTGTTGACACCCGTTCCAGAGTACGAAGGAAAACTGCGTGTGCATGCCGAACAGCTGCGGCAGGTCGCCAAGGATCGATTCACGGCCGGCGACGCGAAGTTTACGACCAGCCGCATCGGGGAACCGGGGTATTGGATAGGGGCCGGTGATGTTTATTTCGAGGACCGGCAGTCGCCGGTGATCGATCCGTTGACCGGCATCCCGCAGCTGGATCCGCGAACCGGTGAACCTCTGGTCCATCACGAACGTATCCTGACAGGCCGCCGCAACACGGTGTACGTGGGTGGCCTGCCGGTGTTCTACTGGCCCCGCTGGACCACCGATCTGGAATACCCCTCGTTTTATCTCAAGGAATTCCGTCTCCGCGACGACGACGTGTTCGGCACGCAGCTGCTGACGGAATGGAATTTGTACGAGCTGTTGGGGATTCGCCAGCCGCCGCCAGATACGGATTGGGATTTGAGCCTGGATTATTTGAGCGAGCGGGGGCCGGCGGTCGGAACGACCTTTACCTATGCCAGCAACCCGTTTCCCTTCCTGGGTCCGGAAGCGGTGGGACTGCTGGACGCCTATTACATCCACGATACGGGCCTGGACAACCTGGGCCTGGGCCAACGGTCCCTCGCCCTGGAGACCAACGAACGAGGACGGGTGCTGTGGCAACATCAGGGTCGAATGGCGGGTGGCTACGAACTGATTGGCCAGCTGGGTCTGATCAGCGACCGTAACTTTCTGGAACAATACTTCGAAAAAGAATGGGACACGTATCCCGACCAATCGACGCGGCTGGCCTTGCAGCGGACAGACCAGAATCGGCGCTGGCGGGTGGAAGGTCAGGCCCGCCTGAACGACTTTTTTACGCAGACCGAGTGGTTACCCCGCGCGGACCATTACTGGTTGGGCCAGTCCCTGTGGGCCGATCGCTTGACATGGTNNCTGTGGGCCGATCGCTTGACATGGTTCGAACACAGCCAGGCCGGTTATGCCAAGTACCGGACCGCCAGCGCGCCGCAGGATCCGGCCCAGGCGGCCAACTGGGCACTCTTGCCCTGGGAAGTCTCACAAAACGGCGCCCGTTATGCGACGCGTCAGGAAATCGACCTGCCGCTGACCGTCGGTCCGGTGCAGCTGGTGCCTTACGCGCTGGGTGAACTGGCCTACTGGGACAGCGACCTGTTTGGCGACCGGATCGAGCGGGCGTATGGGCAGGTGGGCCTGCGGGGCAGCCTGACCATGTGGGCGGTCGATCCGCGGGTCTGTAGCGCCCTGCTGAACGTTAACGGGCTGGCGCATAAAGTCGTCTTCGATGCCGAACTGGCGTATACCGACGCCAGCCAGAACGTCACCGATTTTCCGCTGTACGATCCGATCGACGATGATTCGACCGAGGCTTTTCGGCGGATGTTTCCCTTCACAACCTTCGGCGGGCCACCGGTTCCGCTTATGTTCGATCCGCGCTTCTACGCCATCCGCGCCGGCCTGGCCGGTTGGGTGACC
>WVZU01000111.1:10147-12350 GCA_011772275.1 Planctomycetales bacterium
CCAAACGGGGCAACCCGGCCGACTTGCGGATCGTCGATTGGATGTCGCTCGATACGAACCTGTCGTTGTTTCCTCAGGAAGAACAGAACTTTGGCGAACTGTTGGGTCTGATCGACTACGATTGGCGATGGCATCTGGGCGACCGTTTTTCGATTCTGTCCAGCGGGATCTTTGACGTCTTTGACAAAGGTCAACAGCTGGTCAACCTGGGGCTGAGCGTGCATCGTCCTGAGCGGCTGAAGGTGTACCTGGGCGTGACGTCGCTGCAGGGTCCGATCGACAGTATCGTCGGACTGGCATCGCTATCGTATCGGCTGGGTCCCAAGTACCTGGTGGCCTACAACGGCAGCCTGGAACTTTCCGGAGACGCGAATGTCGTGCAGCGTCTGGCGCTGACCCGGATTGGCGAATCGTTCTTGATCCGCTTGGGCGTGAATTCCGACCGGAGCAAGGGGAGTGTCGGAGCCAGCCTGGCGGTGCAGCCCCGCCTTTTCCGCCGCCGCGGACAGAACCTGATCGAGGGCATCGATGTCCCTCCCGCCGGCGCTTTCGGCCTGGAATAGCGGCAGGCCAGGCCGAGGATTGGGAGTCTTTCACGCCGGCCACGCGACTGTGCCGCTGGGCGCCTCCGGCGAAAAAGGCTCCCCCAACCCAAGACGCCGGTTCCTCCTGTCGGCCTGGGTATCTTGCCCCCGTCACCCTCAGCTTGGTATAGAATCAGGTAAAATAGAAGGGAATCTGGATTTGGCCCTGCCGGGGCGTATTTGGCCCTGCCGGGGCGTTTCGTGTAGAGTTCCGGGATGAGAAGCGAATCGTGAAGAGCCGTTTGTCCGGCGCGATCGTATCGAGCCTTCAGTTGATTTCTGGCCGATGGCGAGCGGCTGCAAGTGGCAGACGCGGATTTTTTGCTTCACTGCTCCAACGAAAGAGGTGTGGCCAGGTAGGCAGCGGGTGAAGGATCCCGCACCCGCGACCTCCTGCGGGTCGCCCGGCTGGACATCCACCACACGGCTACGACCGGTGCGGTGAAAAATCATTGCATCGAGTGAGGAACTTGAATTTCATGGCAAAGAAAGAAGGCAAGAAAGCACCGCGGAAGAAGGTCCCCAAGGAACTGGCGGTGATCAACGCCGACAACTGCACCGGCTGCGAATCGTGCTTGGAGGTCTGCCCGGTGGACTGTATCGAAATGTTGACCATCGATCGCGGGATCGTGAAGGGGACCCAACAGTGGTGTCAGATCGATCTGGAGCGGTGTGTGGGCTGCGAAGTGTGCGTGCACATCCCGCAGAAGAAAACGAATCCTTACGAGCTGAAGGTCTGTCCCTGGGACGCGATCGAGATGGTTCCCACCGAGCAGGTGCATGAAGTGGTCGCCCAAATCGGCGGCCCGCCGGAATACATCCACCAGCATTGGGACGACCTGGTCGGCACGGCCCATCACCTGGCCACGCTGCGGGTGGAGAGCATGTGAGCCTTGCTTGAGAAGCTTCAAAATGCATCGCCGCCCTGCGTCAGCTTGTCCTCCAACAGATCGGCCGTCTTGGCCACGGGGGTACGGGACCTTGTCCAGCGGCATCTGGAAGGCTTGGGCGATTTCCTCTCGGCTGACATATTCGCCCTGATACCACTCCATTTCGTGGGCGGTCCATTCGGCGGAAAGCAGATACGGGGGGCTGACGGCGTCCATGAACGAAATCACGTCGCCCACCTGGGCCACCCACGGCAGTTCGCCTTCGACCCATTCGACTTGTGTTTGTTCGCGGCTGACCTCGAACACCTTCCACGTGCGATCGCGAAAACGGACCTTCTGCTTGAACTGGGCACTGCGCGGGCGGATGTTGGTCGGCCGGTCGGTCAGTTCCTCGGTCCAGTTCCAGTGGCCGTTCTCCAGCTGTAGCCAGCGGTAACCCTGCTGCCGATTGTGCAGCATGTATTCGTGCCAGACGTACGTGAGGCCTTCGTCGCGCTGACGGTAAAAGAGGTGCCCCACCAGGCGGTATTCGTGGCCGCGGAAGTTGCAGGTCTGGCCGATCTTCAGGGGCGATTTCGGGCGGTCCTTGCCGAGGTTGCATTTTGCACTTTGCGTGACCCCTTAGCCGATTGCAGCAACTGTTTGTTGTCGCACACGCGAGCCTTTTCGGTTTGATGCCAGCAGCCCCGTGCTTTTCTGGCTTCATGCGAATAGCCTCGTGCTTTAGCA
>WVZU01000384.1:0-2694 GCA_011772275.1 Planctomycetales bacterium
GATGCCGCTGAAGATGTCCGCTCGCAAGTCGATCGCAGCCCGGCTTTGGGGGTTGTAATGAATCGCCAGATTCACGTATTTCAGCGCCCGTTGCTGTTCGCCCAGCGCCCAGGCCCGCTGGGCCTTGAGGAAATAGTTTTGGGCGATGCGGCGTTTGGCCAACGGACTGAGGTTTTCGAACTGGATCGCATGGCGGTGATGGAATTCCATTGCGGCCGAGTCGGCTTCCTGATCCAGGTCGGAATCCCCCACGATGTGGGGAGTGATCACCACCAGAATCTCGCGGCGGTCCAGCGTTTCCACCTTTTGTCGGAATAAGGGTCCCACGCCGGGCAGGCTGCCTAAGAGCGGGATTTGGGTCGAATTGGATGAGAGGTCGTCGCGGATCAGGCCGCCGATGATCACGGTCGAGCCGTCGTAGGCGATGATGTTGGTGGTGACTTCGGTAACTTCTTTGTCTGGCAGAGTGAATCCGCCTTCGACGCGCACCGACCCGGTCGACAGTTCCGGATGAANNCGAATCCGCAGCTGCGTCCCCACTTCCAGGAACTCGACCGATTGGGTCGTTGCCGTTTCGGTGATTGTCGAGCTGACGTAACCCAGCTCGGCGCCAATCAGAATTTCCGCTCGCTGCTTGTTCAAGACCAGCAGGCGTGGAGTGGCAATCACGTCGGTATCCCCCACGGATTCGAGGGCATCCAGCAGAAAAGTGAGGCTGCTGTTGAGGATCCCGACCTTCAGGCCGCCGTCCGTAAAGTTCAATTGCCCCAGCGACAGGGGTGGGTTGCCGGAGATGATCCGCACATCATTACGGTCTTTCAATAGCTCGAAATTGACCCCCAGCCGATTCGAGTCATTCAGTTTGACGCTGAGGATCATGGCTTCGATCGCCACCTGCAGCGGGCGCACGTCGACGTCCTGGAAGACCTGGTCAATCTGCAGCAAGACCGATTCGTAATCCCGCACCAAGACCACTTCTGCATCTGCGTAATTGTCACCACCGGCATTGGCTGAATCTGCAGGAATTCCATTTTCGGCAGGCACACTGACGCTGATCGTACCGAGGGATGGTGTCAGTAAAGGGGTGATCAGCGTTTGCAGGTCGCTGGCGCGAATGTAATTGGGCCGGTAAATCCGGGTCATAATTTTGTCCGGGCGGGCGGGCGCTGTTTCGAATTCTTCGCGAGTGCCCACATAGATGATGTCGCCTTCCCGATGAGCGACATAGCCGGTTGATTTGAGAATTCCGCGGAGGGCCGTGTCGAACGACACGTCCTGCAGCGAGGCATTCACCATCCCCTTCACGCTGGGGGTCGCCAGGATGTTGCGGCCACTCCCGCGGCTCAACAATTCCAGCACTTCGCGAATGTCGGTGTCCTTCATTTGCAGCGAGAGACGGTCGTGACCGGTATTGACCAGCTTGTCCGAGGCGGAGGAAGCCGGCTCGACCGAAACCGAGGTCGTGATCCCGGGCGTGGCCGCGACCGCCGGCGGCGGCGGGTTTTCGGCGGGTCGCCGGCCAGCGTCTTTTTCGCGCTCCAGGACCTTTTCCAGCAACTCCATCATCGTCGACACGGGCAACGACGGTTCCCTAGACGGCACCGCGACCTGGTCACGGACCGCAGGACGGGGGGTGTCGAGCGTGGGGCCCGGCCGGACGAACCCCCGCTGCGGGGCCAGCGTCCCCGCCGCGGCGACGGCTGGGGCGAGCCGCAGTTGGGGATCCGCGGGCTGGGGGGCCGAGCTGCTGAGCGGCCCGTCGCTGGGCGACCGGTCATCCGTCAGGAACGGCTCGGCCGCGATCGGTCCCGCGGCCGTCGGCAGGGGAAGGCGGACCGCAGCGGGCCCACCCCGTCCATCGGGGTCCTCCTGGTCAGCGGCTGTCGAGGCGACCTGTTGCCGGTCCGGGGCGGCGTCTGACGAGCGTCCTGCCGTGGTTCCCGAGACCTCTCCTAACCACAGCGGCTGAGCCGTGGAAAGGTACACCGCCGCGGCGACACCGCAGCCGACGAAGATCAAGAGCAACAACAGGCGGCTCCAAATGTTCATCTGCCTTCCCTGGCGGTTAACTTTCGGGCCACCGATCTGTGACCACTCAGCGGCCCCACCGGCGCGAATGCCCCGGCCTATTCGCCGTCCCTCAGGAATCGAATCCCTTCCTGGTCGTTGATCGTGGACTGGCGGACAAACAGTTCAAAACGTTTGCCGCGGCGGGCCAGGACCAAACGCCCGGCCGCCGCCGAAACGATTTCAAATTCCACTTCGCCATGATCGGTAGGATAAGTCAACTTTCTGATCGAGGCTTGCGCCGGCAAGGTTTTATCCGAAGGAAAGCTGTAGGTCTTACCGCTAATCTTGACTACCGTCAGCCGCGGGCTGATGAGGATTCCCGAGAGGATCATTCCCAGCTGGTCCGGCGTCATGTTTTGCTCGGCGGCCACCGTATCCGCCGGAGGACCCCATTGCCGCTCTTCCACCTCCGCAGCGACCTGTACCGGCGCGAACGGATCCCGATCGGGACGAGGCAACTTGGCCGACTTCATCAAAGGTTCGTTTTCGATCCGGGTCATCAACTCCTGCCAGTCATCCTCTGCCGGCGGAACTTCTGGGGTGGCCAGCTTGGCCGGGTCGAGCCCGCTGGCATCGGCCACCAGCGGCGGCTGGGCCGCTGCTGGAGACGGTTCGGGGGCGAGC
>WVZU01000384.1:2704-3979 GCA_011772275.1 Planctomycetales bacterium
TCCAGGAGTAAATGGCAACCAGCAGAGCCACGCCCAGGAAGGTGGCTTTCCCTTTATGGGCGGATATTTCTCGTTTCAGCTGTCTTGTCAATTGGTAAAGCATGGTGTGCGGCCCGCCGGGGGCGGGCCGACCTCTTGTTTATCGGTAATCGTCAGCAGCAACCTAATCGGAATTGTTTCGATTGACGGCAAAGATTACCACGTCTGCCTCGCTTTCCAGTAATTCGCCTGGTTTTACCGGCGCCCGGATGCTCAGCCGCTCGATCCACAGCGCTGCTGGCATTGCTTCCAGGCTCTGCAGCATCCGGAAGACGTCCTCGAAACGGCCGATCGTCCCCAGGTGCAGCGGTGTTTGTTTAACGACCTGCANNGGCCAGTACGGAGGCGGCGTCATTGTCATGAAGCTGGAGATAGTCCTGCACGAAGCTTTCGGTCTGTTCCAATTCTTGCTGGTTGTTGAACACGGCAATCGTCAGTGGCCGCGAGCGGGCGATATCGGTTTTGCATTTCTCCAATTCCGCTTGACGTCGGGCGATTTCGGCCTTGGCTGGCAGGAAGAAGAAGTAGAGATAACCGATCCCGATGGCTGCCAGTGGCAGCGTCAACAGCCAGTTTCCCCGGTGTCGTCTGCTGTTCATAACGACTGCTCCCAATGTTTTCGGGTGGGCCCTGGTTGAGCCACTTGGGGGTTGAGGGTCGTCTTTTCGTCGCTCCCGCAGGCGGATCGCACGGAAAGGTGGGCTTCGAATCGCGCCAGCGATTCGTGGCCATCGCGGCTGCGGTCGCGCTGGATGGAATCGAGTTCGACCTGGGTGAACAGGGGATGCTGTCCCAGGGCGGAGAGGTAGTGGTGCAACTCCCGGCTGTCGGCGGTCCGACCGCTGAGCTGTACGACCAGTCTGCCGGCCGCTTGTTTTTGCAATATCTGCAGATCTTCCCCAGCGGGAAGGCGCGGGGCGGGATCCTGCGGCCCTCGATCTGGTGGGGCAACTTTCCTGATGCCCGGCAGATCTTCCCGCTGGACGACGACCTCGTCCAGGGACATGGAGTCCGGCAGCGGTTGGAGGAGGGCGGCCACGATTTGGGTCTGCGGCCAGGGGTGTTGCAGAAACGTGGTCAGTTGAGCGAGGGCATGCTGGTCTGCCAGTCGAGCCTGGAGGCGAGCCAGGCGCTGGGCTTGGGCCTGGGATTCGGCATGGTATTGTTCGATTTCCGCAAGTTGTCGATCGACGGCGAGGCGGAGTCGGTACTGGCACAGCGAGGCGAGCGGGAGGG
>WVZU01000384.1:4095-5067 GCA_011772275.1 Planctomycetales bacterium
TGTCGTTCCCCTGCCATGGCTCAATGCTCCTCCCGGAGGGCCAGTCCTGTGGCGATCGACCACTGGGACCTCCGCCGCGCCTGACCGTTTTCCTTAAGGCCACGGAAGGGATCCCCCAGTTGGCAGGGCAGATTCAGCCTTTTCTCCAACCCTTCCACCAATTCCGGGCTGGCCTCCCCACCGCTGATCAGCACCCGCGCCAGGGGTTTCCGGCGGAACGTGACGCCATAGTAGCGGACGCACAGAGACAGCTCGTTGCACAGGTGGTCCCAAACCGGACGCAAGGCGCGTTGGATTGAGGCAATGACTTCTGGATCTTGTTGATCCCGCCGGCGGTCGCCGTTGTGCATCCGCAGCATCGACGCAGCCGGCAGATCCATATCCAGTCCCCGAGCTACTGCTTCGTCCATCAAGCGGCCACCCACATCCAGGTATTTCACAAACAGGGGGGCTTCCGCCTGCGCGATCACAACCAGGGTCTGGCGGGCACCGATATTGACGAACATCGAACACGCTTCCTGGTCGTCGGCCCTGCGAAACTGAGCAGCGTAGCTGCGGAGCAGCGCGGTCGGCTCGGTATCCACCGCGATCGGCTGCAATCCCACATCGACAATGGGCTGCAGAAAAGCTTGCAGCCGATCACGGTGGCACGCCAACAAAATAATTTCGCGCCGCAGGGCGTCGCCGTGTCGCACGTCGGCAGCCTCCACATACCTCAGCTCGGCCTCCTCCAACGAATACGGCAGCTTCCCCTGGGCGCCTTGTCGGACCGCATCGTCCAGATCCATTTCGGGGGTACTGGCCACGCGGAGGTTCTGGACAAACAGCTGACCCGCCCCCAGGCAAACCACCGCTCGACGACCGGAGAATCGCCGGCTGTCCAACCCCTTGCTCAAAGCATCCCGCACCGCGTGCGCCGTCTCCGCGCCGTCCTCCCCTGGCTGGGCACCCGGCAGGTCCCACCGCGCCGCG
>WVZU01000248.1:0-1933 GCA_011772275.1 Planctomycetales bacterium
CGATGTCCTGCTGGAACCAAACTACAGCGACGTGGTTCCGGCCGAAGTGGATGTGTCGACGCAGCTGACCCGCCAGATCCAGCTGCACATCCCGCTGCTCAGTTCGCCCATGGACACCGTTACCGAAAGCGACATGGCGATTGCCCTGGCCCAGGAGGGGGGGCTGGGCGTGATCCACAAGAACATGTCGATCGAAACGCAGACGGAGGAGGTAGACAAGGTCAAACGATCGGCCAACGGCATCATCGACGATCCGGTCACGCTATCGGCGCAAGCGACCGTGGCCAAGGCCCGCGAGGTAATGGACCAGCGTAATGTTTCGGGTATCCCCATCGTCCGGTCCGACGGACGCCTGGAAGGCATCCTGACTCGTCGCGACCTGCGATTTCTCGAACAGTGGGACCTCAAGGTCTCGGACGTGATGACCCGCGAGAATTTGGTGACGGCGACGGGGACTGTAACGCTTGAGGAAGCTGAGAAGATTTTGATGGCAAAAAAGGTCGAGAAACTTTTGCTGGTTGACGAAAATAACAAACTGACGGGACTTATTACGATCAAAGATGTCGACATGATGAAGCGGTTCCCGCGTGCTTGCAAGGACAAGCAGGGTCGCCTGCGTGCTGGCGCTGCTGTCGGCGTGCATGATTACGAGCGGGTGGAAAGTCTGATCCGCCAGGGCGTGGACGTGATCGTGGTGGACAGTGCTCACGGCCATTCGGCGAATGTCATCGAGACCATCAAAAAGATCAAACAGCAGTGGGAAATCGACGTGATTGGCGGCAACGTGGCGACGGGGCGCGGGTATCGCGACCTGGTAGAAGCCGGCGCCGACGCGGTGAAAGTGGGCATCGGTCCCGGTTCCATCTGCACAACGCGGGTGATTTCGGGGGTGGGCGTGCCGCAGGTGACGGCGATATTCGAGGCCAGCCGGGCCGCTGGGCAGATGAAACAGGCGGTTCCGATCGTGGCAGACGGCGGCATCCGCTACAGCGGCGACGTTACGAAGGCCTTGGCAACCGGCGCGCATGCCGTGATGGTGGGAGGCCTGCTGGCGGGCTTGGAGGAGAGTCCCGGCAAACAGATTCTGTATCAGGGAAGGACCTTCAAATCGTATCGGGGGATGGGTTCGCTGGGCGCGATGGTCGAAGGTTCCAGCGAACGTTATCGTCAAGAAGCGGTCGGTCGGCGGGGGGACAAACTGGTCCCCGAAGGGGTCGAGGGCCGCGTGCCGTACAAGGGATTGCTGGGACCGTTCGTGTACCAGTTGATCGGTGGACTCAGGGCGGGCATGGGCTATTGCGGAGCTCGGACGGTGGACGAGCTGCGCGACAAGGCGCGGTTCATTGAGGTATCCGCGGCCGGTGTCAGGGAGAGCCATCCGCATGATATCGCCATTACGCAGGAAGCGACCAACTATAGCACGGGGCATCATCCGGGCGATTCCTCCTGACGCCGCGGCCGGCGGCCGCCTGCTGGCGGCCCTGCTGATCGCCAGCATGTCGCTCAGCGGGTTCCACAGGGCCACCGCCGGCGAAACCGCGGCGGGTGCAACGTTTGCCCGTCCCACCAACCCGTTACGACCCCACCGCTCGACCTCCACCACCACCACCACCTCCACCTCCCGTTGGCCGTCCTCTTCGGCCGCATCCCAGTCCGCAACGGGGTCCTTCCGTTCTGGGCGTTCGTATCGTGCGTCGTCGGTTGACCGCGGATCGTCCGCTGCGAAGGACCGCCGGACCGGCCCGGCAAGATCCCCAAGATCGTCCCTGCCTGGGACGGCCACGTCCCAGACGCTGCAATGGAACGAACCGGTCCGCGGCCCCTTTGCCGCCAGACAGGTCGATTTTAACGAGCCCTCACGGCGATGGCACACGACGCAGTTGGACGATCTCGACAATTTCGACGACTTGTTCCCGAACCATCCGGCGCCCGC
>WVZU01000248.1:1969-3401 GCA_011772275.1 Planctomycetales bacterium
CCGACGAGGGACCGGCCGACGAGGGACCGGCCGACGAGAGACCGGCCGACGAGAGACCGGCTGACGAGGGACCGGCCGACGAGGGACCGGTTGATGAGGGACCGGTCGACGAGGGACAGCCGGAGGTGTGGGAATTGCCAGACGGCGACCGGTCGAGCGATGAAGAGGGTGCTGCGGATGGCGCGCCGGAGGACGTCCCTGAGCGGTTCGATTTTGACGAACTCGATGGGGGGGAGCAGCCCGACCTGGACGGGGACCGTCCAGCGGACCGGCTGAGCGTGGATGCGGGGGTTGAATATCGGCAGCGTTGTCGCCGCGATGTGCGGGAACTGCGGGCGGCCAAGCTGGCCGACATCAGCCTGGATATCCGGCCCACGGGNNTGGAAGTGGACGAACTGCGGTTGCCCGCCTTCCGCAGCGGAGATTGTGATCCGCATCACCTGGCCTGGGCGGCCTCCGGTCTGTGCCACAAACCGCTTTATTTCCAAGACGCCGGCTTGGAACGCTATGGCCATTCCACCGGTTTTTACACCCAGCCGCTGTTATCGGCCGCGCATTTCTTTGGCACGCTCCCGATCCTGCCTTACAAGATGGGGCTCAGGTCGCCGAACGAGTGTGTCTACACGCTGGGCCATTACCGTTCCGGCAACTGCGCTCCCTACATCGTGCCGGCCATCCCCTTCACGTGGCGGGCTGGCTTGTACCAGGCGGGCGCGACGGTGGGCGCGGCCTATCTCTTGCCCTAAGGCCCGCTTTTGCACTTTAGGCGGCCAAGTTTGNNGGGCCGAGCACAAAAGTGTAAGCCGATTGTCGCATTTTTTTTGCTGAGCCATGGGGACCAGGGGGCTACGATTTTTTTCGCCGGCGGTTTACCCGTTTTTGACCGCGCTGCGGTTTGGGTGGGGAACGGGTAAGACAAGCGGGCATTTGTCCGACACAAAGCAACGGTTGCTCAACAGAGCCAATTCGCGCTGTTGGTCAGCAGCAGGCCCTTAGCCGCATTCGGGCAGGCCGCATCCGCCCCGGCCACACGGTCCGCCGCCGGGGATGCCGGGGGGCGGCTCGCAAATCGGCAGCTTGGACGAGCCGCCAGGGGTGTGCGCGGCGGGCACGCTGAGCAACTTTTCCAGGCGATCGCTGCCACACTGTTCACAACGTACCTGCTCGGTACCACGCACCAATACCTCAAATTTCGACTGACACTTGCCGCAAATGTACTCGTAGATGGGCATCAAAGCACTCCTGGGCGTGGGCGAAGACTGTCGAAAGACCGAGCCGGTTCTGCCGCGGTGGATTTCGGACGGATTCTTTTGTTGGGAACGCGGATCGCAGGAGAGAACTGCCGCAGACGATCCAGGAGCCAGGCAGATTGCTGAGCCCATGGATTCGTTAACTGTTTTCCCCTCGGTCGCGGATCGTTCCCCTGCGATTG
>WVZU01000287.1 GCA_011772275.1 Planctomycetales bacterium
CCCGAAACCCGAAACCCGTATCCCGCATCCCGCATCCCGGCTCACGCCCTCCCGGCTCACGCCCTCCCGGCTCGGACCAACCCCAGCAGTTCGTCGATCGGCAGGCGGTCGGCGGGTCCTTGGCCGACGTGTTGCAGGCGGACGGTCCCGTGGGGGTCGATCACCACATCCCCCCCCAGCTGCTGGGTGTCGCCCGTGGGGGGCCGCGGGAGGTGGCCGCGGACGATCAGCCGAGCGTAGGCGGCCCAGGAGGCGGGGCCTAGAATTTTGTGCCACGAGCCTGGCTGCATGCCGTACGCGTGGTACAGCCGTCGATCCTCGTCGACCAGCATGGGCCAGGGCCACTGGGTCTGAGCCACGTAACGCAGGGCGTGCGCTTGACTTTCAAAGGTCACCGCCACCACGGCCAGTCCCAGGGATTCCACCCGATCCGCGGCTTGGCGCAACTGCGCCAAGTGATCACGGCAAGGCAGTCACATCAGGTGTCGATGGAAGACCATCAGCAACCAGTGGCCCGCATAATCTTCCAGCCGATGGACGCGGCCTTCCTGATCGGGGAGGGCGAAGGGGACCGCCGGCTTGCCCACGCGGTAACTCATAGGCTGGCTTTCATGGATAGGGAAACGTCCGCCGGAACAGCCGCCGGCGAGCTGTCGTGCTGGGAGACGGATCAGCGTCGATGAATACCGTCCCCAGGGGGCAGAAGGCCGGGGAACACCTCTGCCAACACGTTTGGCTCACCGGGACGTCAAGCCCGAGGTCCTGTTTCATTGGTTTCGACGCGACCGTGGATCCTGGTACCATACCATAAGGTGTCTCGGTTCATCACCAACCGGGCTGGCTGCTGCCGGCCGGGTTCACCAGGCCCGCGCGGGGCGGCCCGCGGCAGGTTAGATCATGTTCGAATTGGTCGAGATCAGCAAGCGGTACGGCGACCGGCAAGCGTTGCATCCCACGAGTCTGCGGCTGGCCAGCGGCACCACCTATGCCATCGTGGGTCCCAGCGGTTGTGGCAAATCGACTCTGTTACGGCTGATGATCGGACTCATCTCACCCGACAGCGGTCACATTCTCTTCGAAAACAAGCCTCTCTCTGAGCATAATGTGCAGGTGCTCCGTCACCAGATTGGCCTGGTCATTCAAGAGGGTGGCCTGTTCCCTCATCTGACCGCCCGCGCTAACGTAACGCTGATGGCAGGTTATCTCGGCTGGCCGGCGGACCGCATCGAGCGGCGGGTGCGGCAGGTTGCGGAACTGACCCAGTTTCCCCAGGATGGCCTCGAACGCTATCCGGCGCAGCTCTCCGGTGGCCAGCGGCAACGAACCAGTTTGATGCGGGCCTTGATGCTGGATCCCGACTTGCTGCTCTTGGACGAACCCCTGGGGGCGTTGGACCCTCTGACGCGTTTCCAGCTGCAAACGGAATTGCGCGACATCTTTCGCCAGCTGCAGAAAACCGTGGTGCTGGTCACGCACGACATGGGGGAAGCGGCCTACCTGGGTGACTCGTTGATCCTCCTCCGGGAGGGGCGGATGGTACAGCAGGGGACGATCGACGAGCTGCTGGACCGGCCGGCCGACCCCTTTGTCTCCAGCTTTCTGCATGCGCACCGATCACCCCTGGAAGAACGGGAGGCCTGAAAGTGCGCTGGATTGCGGTGGTGCTGGGATTACTGTTGCTGGCTTGTGTCCCGTTGTCCTGTCGGCCGCGCCCGGAGATCGCGATTGGATCCAAAAAATTTACCGAATCGGTCATCCTGGGAGAAATCGTCTCCCAGCTTGCTGACTCCTGTCAAGTTACGGCGCACCATTATCGTGAATTGGGAGGTACCCGTTTGCTGTTCGATGCCCTCCGCAACGGCGACATCGACATCTATCCCGAATACAGCGGCACGATCGTTCAAGAAATCCTGGCAGGGGAACGCCTGTTGGACGATCAAGCGATGCGTGCCGCCCTCCAGCAGCGAGGGATTGGCATCAGCCGGCCGCTGGGGTTCAACAATACTTATGCCTTGGCCATGCACGAAGACACCGCCGAAGACCTGGGCATCACCACCATCTCGGACCTGGCCGCTCATCCCCAGCTGCGGCTCCGGTTCAGCAACGAATTCATGGATCGCGCGGACGGGTGGCCTGGTCTTCGTCAACGTTACGACTTTCCTCAACGAGACGTGAAAGGCATGGACCACGACCTGGCTTACCGCCAGCTGGATGCGGGCATGGTCGATGTGATCGATGCTTACACGACCGATGCGAAAATCGAGTTTTACAATCTGCGGCTGTTGCAGGACGACCGCCGACACTTTCCGCGTTATGATGCGGTGCTGTTGTACCGCGCGAACCTGGCCGATCGACAGCCGGAGTTCATGGAGACCTTACGCCAAATTTCTGGCCGCATCGCCGAACCCACGATCCGGGCGATGAATTCCCGCACCGAACTGGACGGCGTGACGGAGACGCAGGTGGCTGTGGACTTTCTGCAGAGTTCGCTGGGAATTCACACCCAAGTCGAACCAGACAGCGTCGCGCGGCGGATCGTCCGGCATACGCGGGAACACCTGGACCTGGTCCGCAAGTCGCTGATCCCGGCGATCCTGGTCGCCATCCCGCTGGGCATCTGGGCCGCCCGCCAGCCCGCGACCGGCCAGATCATCCTGGCCACGGTGGGGGTGGTACAAACCATTCCTGCCCTGGCCTTGCTGGTCATGCTGATGACACCGGTAAACTTGTTGGGGCTGAGCAGCCTGGGGGACGGTTCGATCACCGCCGTGGTCGCCCTGTTTCTCTACAGCCTGCTGCCGATCGTTCGTAACACGGCGACCGGTTTGCGCGACATCTCCCCTCCGCTGCGCGAATCGGCCATCGCGCTGGGACTGCCCGCTACGGCCCGCCTGCGGTTGATCGAACTTCCCCTGGCCTCCCCCACCATCCTGGCGGGGGTCAAAACGGCCGCCGTGATTAACATCGGTTTTGCCACCCTGGGAGCTCTGATCGGCGCAGGCGGCTACGGCCAACCGATCTTGACCGGTATTCGCCTGAACAGCACGGCGCTGATCCTGGAAGGGGCTCTGCCAGCCGCGGCCCTGGCCCTGTTGACCCAGGGACTTTTTGAACTGGCCCAAGGCTGGCTCATCCCCCAAGGCCTGCGCCTCAAAGCGTCTAGCTAGCGAGAAGACTGGTCGATTCCAGCCCAGGCCCTACCATAACCCAATGTTTTTGCTCACCCTTGACCAGGAGCCCTCTATGCCCCGTGCAATTTGGAATGGCCAGACGATCGCCCACAGCGACCAGACACAGCTTGTCGAAGGCAACCATTATTTTCCCGCTGCTGCGGTTGAACAGCGGTATCTGGCGGCGAGTGACACGCAGACGGTCTGCGGATGGAAGGGCACGGCCAGCTATTACCACCTCGTTGTGGATGGCAAAACGAACCATGACGCGGCGTGGTATTACCCGGATCCCAAACCCGCTGCGGCGGACATCAAGGATCATGTGGCGTTCTGGAAAGGCGTGGAAGTGATCGCGTAGGCTGGCAAGGCCTGTCGCGAAGAAAAATTTTTCGTAACACCTTAGCCGATTGCAGCGACCAGGTGTTGCCGGATT
>WVZU01000096.1:0-1099 GCA_011772275.1 Planctomycetales bacterium
GATGGATCCTTTGTATCGCGTGGCCGTGATTGGCAGCACGGGACGAGGAGGTTACGGGCATGCCCTGGACGAGGCCTTTGTGGGTGTACCGGACACGCAGATCGTAGCGGTGGCTGATGACGACGAGCGGGGTCGAGCGCAGACGGCGGCCAAGCTGGGGGTGACCAAGGCCTTTGCGGACTACCGCCAGATGCTGGACGTCGTCCAACCGGACGTGCTGGTGATTGCGCCCAGCTGGATCGATCGTCGCCGGGAGATGGCCGTGGCGGCGGCCCAGCGGGGGATTCACATGTATGTGGAAAAACCGTTCTGTCGGTCGCTGGCCGAGGCGGACGAGATTGTGGACGCCTGCGAGCGGACCCATGCCAAACTGGTTATCGCTCATCCCACCCGCTACAGCCCCAAGCTGGCTCGCGTCAAGCGGCTGCTGGAGGCGGGCCGCTTTGGCAAGGTGCTTGAATATCGGGGGCGGGGCAAGGAGGATCGCCGTGGCGGGGGCGAAGACCTGTGGGTCCTGGGCACCCACGTGATGGACATGATCCGCGCGTTGGCCGGGCATCCCCAGTGGTGTTTTGCCAGCGTGGAACAGGAGGGCGAGCCGGTCCGGCGGAGGCACGTCCGGGAAGGGGCCGACGGCATCGGGCCGCTGGCGGGGGACCTGGTGCGGGCCATGTACCGCATGCCGGACGGGTCCACCGCTTACTTCTCTTCCGCGTGCAACACGGCCGGAAATCCGACCCGCTACGGACTGCGGATTTATTGTTCGCACGGCCTGGTGGAACTGTTGGAAGGGACGATGGGCAGCGTGAAATGCCTCCGCGATCGCGGCTGGTCCCCCGCTCGCAGCGGCCAGTCATGGTTGGACGTGTCGTCCCAGGGCTGGGACACACCGGAAACCCTGACCGGTCCCCGGTATGACTCGCGCCACCGCCTGGCGGTGGAGGACTTGTTGGCAGCCATCCGGGAGAATCGCGAGCCGCGGGGGGGGATGTACGAGGCTCGCGGCGCGGTGGAGATGATTGCCGCCGTCTTTGAATCGCACCGCGTCGGCGGGCCGGTCACGCTGCCGTTGCAGAATCGGCAAAACCCCTTGACGATG
>WVZU01000096.1:1138-2177 GCA_011772275.1 Planctomycetales bacterium
TGGCGGAGGGCAAGGTTTAGCCTGGCTTGCTGAGCGAGAAGATGGGCAGGAGCAGCGACATGGCGATCCCACCCACGACTACGCCCATCACACCGATCATGACCGGTTCGATCAGGCGGGTGGTGGTCTTGATGGCTGCATCGACTTCATCATCGTAGTGGCCGCTGACCTTTTGCAGCACGACATCCAGTTTCCCGGTATCCTCGCCGGCGGCAATCATTCGCACGAGGATGGGTGGACACAAGGGGTGCCCCGCGAGGGCCTCGCAANNCGAGGGCCTCGCAAATCCGTTTGCCCGTGGTGACCTGGTCCATCACCCCCAGCCACAACTGGCGGTAGTAGTAGTTACCGGCCACGTCGGCCGACAGCTGGAGGGACTCCAGCACCGGCACGCCGCTGGCGGTCATGGTGCCCAGGGTGCGGATACTGCGGGTGATGGCAACCTTGCGGAACAAGGGTCCGATCAGGGGCAGATTGATTTTCAAATGGTCCCAAGTCTGTTGGCCGGTAGGTGTGCGATGGAAAAGGATCGCGGCCACGACGGCGGCCAGGGCGGCGGCCAGCCAGAGGTACCAGTAGGCCAGCAGCGAATCGGAGACTTTCACCAGGACGACGGTCAGTTTAGGCAGTTGGGCGCCAGGGCGGGAAAAAAGCGGCTCGAACTTGGGAAAAATATAGGCCAGCAAAAAAATGGTCACGCCGATGGCGGTGATGGCCATCACCAGGGGATAGGCCATGGCCGCTCGAACCTTGGTTCGAATCTCTCTTTCCTTGTCCAGGTGCTGGGCCACGCGATGCAGCATTTCGCCCAGCGTGCCGGTAGCCTCGCTGGCTCGGATCAAGGAGACATAGGTCTTGTCAAAATAGTCGGGGTGACGGGCCAGCGCGGTCGACAGATCCTCGCCGGCTTCGACCGACTCCTTCAGTTCTGTCAGCAGCCGGCGGAGGTTGGGGTTTTCCTCCTGTTCGAGGATGGTTGCCAGGGCGTGGGAAATGGAAATACCGGTTTCGACCATGATCGCCAGCTGGCTGGTCATGT
>WVZU01000096.1:2207-4149 GCA_011772275.1 Planctomycetales bacterium
TAGGTCACGTCGTTGCGCGAGATTCGTTTGCCGAACAGCCCCTCCCAACCGCCACTTTCCTCTTCGATTTCACAGACGTGGTAACCGTCGCGGCGCAGCTGTTGCGTCGCCTCTTCGACGCTGTGCGCGGCGAGGGTGCCTTGAAAGATATTTCCCAGCGGATCGCGGGCTTTGTAGAGGTAGCTGAGCGACATGGGTGGTGGGGGTGGGTGTCAGGGACAGGGGGTTGGCGGGTTGCCGGCGGCAGGCGGGGAGAGGGCGGCTAGCGCCGTTTCTCTACGGGGGGATCAGGGTCCAGGGGGTGGCGACTTCACGGTCCTCTTTGGGGGTCACGAGTTTCCAGGAAGCAGTTCGTATCGCCAGCCACGTGCAGCACCTCTTCCAGGGTGGTGATCCCTTCCTGGACCTTACGGAACCCGTCCGCTCTGAGCGTGGTCATCTTGTTGGCGATCGCCAGTTGTCGGATTTGGCTGACCGGTGCCTCGGCGGTGATCGCATCTCGGATTTCGTCGGTGACGACCAGCAATTCGTGGAGGCCGATGCGGCCTGCGTAGCCTGTGTTCCGGCAGCGGCGGCAGCCGACCCCCTTCTGGAAGTGCTCGACGTGAAACCCCATCTTTTCCACCGCTTTCCGCAAGGTACGCGGCGGATCGTACGGTTCCCGGCACTTGGGACAGATTTTGCGAACCAGGCGTTGAGCGAGCACCATGTTGAGGGCGGCGCCGATGAGGTAGGGTTCGACGCCCATATTGACCAGCCGGGTCACCGCCGCACACGCATCATTGGTGTGCAACGTGCTGAAGACCAGGTGGCCGGTCAAGGCCGCCTGGATCGCGGTGCGGGCGGTTTCATCGTCACGAATTTCGCCCACCATGACGATGTCGGGGTCTTGTCTGAGCAGCGTGCGGAGGGCGACCGAGAAGGTCAAGCCGACTTTCTCCTGTACCTGAAACTGGTTGATCAGGGGCAGGTGGTATTCGATCGGATCTTCCACGGTGCAAATGTTGTTCTCCATGGTGCTGATATCGTTCAGCCCGGCATAGAGCGTGGTGGACTTGCCGCTGCCGGTGGGCCCGGTGACCAGCACGATCCCGTTGGGCGCCTGAATCCCAGCTCGAAACTGCCGTAGAATCTCTTCGGCAAATCCCAGGTCCTCCAGGGAGAGGGACACGCTGCCCGCGTCCAACACGCGGATCACGGTCTTTTCGCCCCGGTTCCCGGGCAAGGTGCTGACCCGCAGGTCGATTTTGTNNCCCGGGGAAGGTGCTGACCCGCAGGTCGATTTTGCGACGGTTCAGCATCACGTGGACACGACCATCCTGAGGAAGCCGGCGTTCGCTGATGTCCAGGTCGGCCATGATTTTGATCCGGCTGGTGACCGCTGGCAGCAGGTGCTGGGGGACTTCCAGGGCCTTGTAGAGTTTGCCGTCGATGCGATAGCGCACCCGCACACAGCGTTCGGCAGACTCGATATGGATATCGCTGGCGCCCTCCTTGACGGCGTTGAAAATGATGTAATTGACCAGCCGAATCACCGGTGACTGGCCCGCAATCTCTTCCACGTCGGCGATATCCTCGATCACGTCTTCGATCAAGGTCACGTCGGCTTCCGAATCTTCGATGATATCGTCGATCACGAAGACCTTGGAATTCGGCAGACTGGTCAACATCCGCAGCAGGTCTTTGCGCGAGCTGACGACAATCTGGACCTGCAGGTTCGTCAGGGTGGCTACCTCGTCCACCAGAAACACGTTGGAAGGTTCCGTGACCGCCAGGGTCAACGTATCTTCCACGACGAACAGGGGCAGGACCATGTGCTGTTCCAGGAACTCGCGCGGGAGGAGATCGACGATGCTGGGATCGTACAGCCGCTGTTCCAGATGAGCGAAGGGGACGCCGTAGGCGTCCGCCAGACCCTCCACGACTTGATCCTCCGAGCAGA
>WVZU01000096.1:4230-4437 GCA_011772275.1 Planctomycetales bacterium
TGAGCTTCCAGGGCTTGCTCTAATTGCTCGACGGTCAGATACCCCTTGTGGATCAGGGCATCTCCTAAGAGCCTGCGGATTGCTTGCGAGGTAACCATCCGTTTGCCGTTCAGCTGTAGCTTTTCACCGCTTCGATCACGCTGCTGTAGACTTCCAATTCCTGGTCCAGCCGCGTGATCTCCAGAATCTTGCGATTGGTGGCATTGG
>WVZU01000096.1:4547-7170 GCA_011772275.1 Planctomycetales bacterium
CCGCCCGCTCGTGATTCAATTCGTCTGGTGCGTGAGCGACGATCACGTCGCAAAAAGTTTCGGTCGTCAGTTGCATGCGGGAACCGTACCGGGCTGGGGGTAAAGGAGGCAGAGGCGTGCGCGGGGAGTCACCTGGGGGTCTTCATTACAAGTAGACTTTTGGGATCTTACAGGTCCCCGTTTCGATGATCTGTTCGACGCATTGCAACAGCTCCCGAGGACTGAAGGGCTTGGAAAGAATGCCCAGGACTCCCAGCTGATCGGCATATTCGTCCTGAGGCAGTTCCAGGCCTTTGGCGGTCAGCATCAGGATGGGCATGTCCCGGGTTTCGGGATTTTCGCGGCAACGGCGACAGAGTCCGATGCCATCCAAGCGGGGCATCTGGCAGTCGGTGATCAGCACGTGGGGGATCCATGATTCTTGGGAGAGGATTTCCCACGCTTCCTCGCCATCGCTGGCCGTCCGCAGCTCAAATCCCGCTCGCCGAAACTTAATCTCTGCAGCGTGCAGAATATGGCATTCGTCGTCGCACATCAGTATCCGTTTCGTCATCACTAAACCCTCGCTCCTGTTCGTCGGTGGGAATCCGGCGCTCCCCTTCAGCTCAGCATGCCCGCCCCGGGCAGCTGGATGGTAAACTTGCTCCCCTCATGCAATTTGCTCTCGACCTGGATCTGGCCTTGATGCACGTCTTCGACGATGTGTTTGGCCAGCGGCAGCCCCAGTCCTGTGCCGGAGGCCATCTGTTGGTCTTTCCCTACGCGATAAAACTTTTCAAACACTCGTTGTTGATCTTCCTCGCTCAACCCCACCCCTGCATCCTCCACCTCGAATTCCACCCGATTCGAAACCAGACGGCTCCGCAACGTCACGGCCTTTTCCCGAGGGGTATATTTCACCGCGTTGGAGAGCAGATTGATGGCAGCTTGCAAGATCAGATCCCGATCGACATGCACGCCCAGATACATCTGGCTTAGATCCTTCTTCAGCTGGATCTCTTTCTCTGCGGCCGCCGGCTGCATGATCTCCAAGGCTTCTTCCAGGATCTCGTTCAGCGACTGGTTCGCTTTACTGACTTTGACCACGCCGGCTTCGATCCGAGCGATATTCAGGAGATTTTCCACCAGCCGCTGCAAACGGTCTGCCTGCAACCGGATGATCTGCAGAAATTCCTGTAACGTCTGCTCATCTTCGACATCGCCATCCTCGATCAATTCCAGGTAAGCCTTGATGCTGGACAGCGGCGTTTTCATTTCGTGGCTGACGGACGACACAAACTCCGCATTGCGTTTTTGAATTTCCTTGTGCGTGCTGATGTCCTGCAGGATCGCAACCGTACCTTCGCCACAGCCCTGGGCACCCTCGGCATCGTGAGGCTGTAAATTCCTGGCGGTCACCCGGTACCAGTGAGCCTCCCCTTGCGGATTCTGCAATTCCACTTCGCAGGATCGTTCGCGGGACGAACGGCGGCGGCGGGTCTCGTGCATCAACCGCACGATGCTCTCGCATTCCACCAAGTCTGCCAGCAGCTGTTTTTCCTCCGGATCCAGCTGGAAGCCGAACAGCTCGGCGGCTGTGGGATTCGCTAAAATCAGCTCGTCGTAGTCGTCGATCACCATGATCGGGTCGGTGAGACTCTCCAGAATATGGGACATCTGGCGTTCATGCCTGGCGTTACGCCGCGAGCGAACTTCCGAAGCCGCCTGCTTCATCTCGGCATCGTTTAGCCGCTGGTTCAACAGCAACAGATGATTTCGACAACGCGTGATTAACTCCACCCAGGAACTCCCCGGCGGCAGCTCGGCAAACCGTTGATCGATGTCACATTCTTTGAGGTCAGACACTTCCATCTGCAGCAACAGGTCCAGATAGCGACAAGATATTGTCTGACCCCGTACCAACCCTCCCAGCTGGTAGGCGCCATAAATCCCGACGACCGCCAGGGCGACCAGCAGCAGGTCCAGGCGCGCCAGCCAATGGTGCGACGGAAACCAACGGTAAACCATCCAGCCGCAGAGAAGGCCGACGGTCGGCATGATCGATGCCAGGATCAGCAGCGTGTGGGACTTGCGGATCAACATGATTTGTGGGCCAAATGGCGCGGCGGTGTCGCTGAATCTTCCCCCCGGGCGGGCCGTCCGCACCCATCCCTGGTCCCCCTCGAGTGAGGATCACGATCAGGAAAGGACGCGTAAACTTGACGCCCCGGGGCAAAGCCCAGATCCGGCAGACCTTGGCGCTGAAAACAATCTTCTGCCGCCTGCCGGTCGGTGGGTTTTTCCCGGTTTACGCTCATTCAAAAGTAGGTTAGAGGGATTACGGCGTCCAAAAAAAGCAACGGCCGTGGCGGGGGAGCTGAGGCGTGGGAGAGCCCCCCGGGGGAGGACCGTTCCGATTATGCCGATGGGGCCGGTTCCCGGGCCGCAGCGGCCGTGGAGATGGGGTCAGCCGCCGGTGGGGGAGGTTGCCCGAACGGCGACGGACAGCCGGGGGGCGGCGTCAGGGGGCAGGAGCGAATTTCAACTGCGATCCGGGCTGAGCCGGATTTGGCGAGGGGACGGGCAGAGGTGAGGGGCCGGCCGGGTTCCGGGGGTCCCCCAGCCACGCTTCCTCCGCCGGCCC
>WVZU01000329.1:0-235 GCA_011772275.1 Planctomycetales bacterium
GACGCTGATAAATTTTTTTGTACTTTCTTATGAGCGGCTCTTAGCGAAGATTAGCGGTTCCCCCTTGGTCACCGTCGTCAGCTGCGGTAGGACAACTCAACCGCTGATGAACGCTGATTGACGCTGATAATTTTTTTACTTTTTTATTAGCGCCTATCAGCGAAGATTAGCGGTGCGTCTTGAGTCACAGCCGTTGGCGGCGGTCGGTGCAGCGAAACCGCTGATGGACGCTGAT
>WVZU01000329.1:347-8727 GCA_011772275.1 Planctomycetales bacterium
AACCGCTGATGGACGCTGATTGACGCTGATAAATTTTTTTGTACTTTCTTATGAGCGTCTCTCAGCGAAGATTAGCGGTTCCCCTTTTTGTCCCAGCGTCAGCTGCAGTGGGGCCACTTAACCGCTGATGAACGCTGATGGACGCTCATAAATTTTTTGTTTTTTTATTAGCGTCTCTCAGCGAACATTAGCGGTTCCCCTTTTTGTCCCAGCGTCAGCTGCGGTGGGACAACGAAACCGCTGATGGACGCTGATTGACGCTGATAAATTTTTTTGTACTTTCTTATGAGCGGCTCTTAGCGAAGATTAGCGGTTCCTCTTTCCTTCTGGCTTTTCTTGGTTGGCACAGACATGCTTGTTTTTTGATCCATCAGCGCGCGGGGCTGCTGACATGAAGCCGGAAAGGTTCGGGGTGCGGCAACAGGCAGTTGCGGCCATCGGCTCAAAAATTACTAAAATTGTCTTACATCATCCTGTCCATTTTGTAGATCCTGCAAAATTTTTTTTATTGCGGCCCGCTGCCGAGGCGGCCGCGGCCCAAGGGAGCGAGAGATGATGAAGAAAATGTTGCTGCTGATGGTGGTCGGTGTCGCCTGCGGTCATGCCCCGGCCGCCCCACCGTCCACGAACCGGCCCAATGTGATCGTGTTCCTGGTGGATGACATGGGGGTCATGGACACCTCGGTCCCGATGTTGACGGACGAGCGGGGCCAAGCCCAACGCTATCCGCTGAACGATTATTACCGGACGCCGGGCATGCAGCGGCTGGCGGCCCGCGGGATCCGCTTCAGCCAGTTCTATGCCCAGAGCGTCTGTTCGCCGACTCGGGTATCGATCATGACCGGTCAAAATGCGACCCGTCATCGGACCACGAACTGGATCAATCCTTTCCAGGACAATCGGGGCCCGCACGGGCCGCGGGAATGGAACTGGACCGGGTTGAAGAAGGGGGATGTGACCCTGCCGTCCCTTCTGCAGGCCGCCGGGTACCGCACCATGCACATCGGCAAAGCGCATTTCGGGCCTGGGGGATCGGCAGGAGCGGACCCGGAAAACCTGGGATTTGACGTGAACATCGGCGGGGATTGCTGGGGACACCCCAAGAGCTATTACGCGGAGGATCACTACGGAAACCATCCCAAATACCCAAAGCCGACGCACAACGTGCCGGACCTGGAAAAATACCATGGCAGCCAGACGTTTCTGACCGAGGCCTTGACGCTGGAGGCCAAAGAGCAGATTCAAAAATCGGTTGCTGAGAAAAAGCCGTTCTTTCTGCACCTGGCGCACTACGCGGTGCACGCCCCGTTCCAGTTCGATCCCCGCTTTAAGTCGCACTACCAGAAATCCGACAAGTCCCCCCGTGCCCAGGCGTTTGCCACCCTGATCGAGGGGATCGACAAGTCGCTGGGTGATATCCTGGACCAGCTGGAGGGGCTGGGGATTGCCGAGCAGACCCTGGTGATCTTCCTGGGCGACAATGGCAGCGATGCGCCGCTGGGGGGCACCCATGCCGTGGCCTGCGCCGCGCCACTGCGCGGAAAGAAGGGAACGCATTACGAAGGCGGGATGCGCGTCCCCTTCCTCGCCGCCTGGGCGAAGAGGAACGAAGCACATCCGGCCCAACAACAACTGCCGATCGCCGCCGGCGCAGTCCAAACCCAGCTGGGAACGGTAATGGACATCTACCCCACGGTGCTGGAACTGGCCGGTGTCGCGAACCCGGCCGGGCACGTGTTGGACGGCGCCAGCCTGAAGACCCTCCTGGCCGGCAACCCGGATGCGTCCCGCAAAGAGATGTTCCTGATGCACTATCCGCACAACCATCGCAGTTCCTGGTTTACCAGCTATCGACTCGGCCGCTGGAAGGTGGTGTACCACTACCACCCCCACAGGCCGGCCAAACCGCGGTACGAGCTGTTTGACCTGGAGCGTGACCCGTTCGAACAACATGATCAGTCCGCGGAAAACCCGGCTCGCCTGGCCACAATGGTCCAGGCCATGATCGAACAGCTGGAAAGCGAAGGGGCGCTCTGGCCGGAGTCGGCGGACGCCAGACCTCTCCAGCCGGTGGTGCCCCCCGGCAAGTGAAGCGGGGGCACTTCCATTTCAAGATCGATGGTCGACAACTGAAATGAAAACCTGAGCCGCATGTGCGAGACGTGCGACACCCAACCTGGAACCGGAACCCTTCCATGAAAAACACTTTACTACTCAGCCTGGTCTGCCTCGCCCCGTTGGGCACCCCGCCCGCTGCCCTTGCCGCCCCACCCAACGTGGTCTACATCCTGGCCGACGACCTGGGCTACGGGGACCTCGGCTGTTACGGCCAGCAGAAGCTGAAGACGCCCCACATCGACCGCCTGGCGGCCGAGGGGATGAGGTTTACCGATCATTACTCGGGTAATACGGTCTGTTCCCCGTCGCGGGCCAACCTGATGACCGGCCAGCACCCCGGCCGCGTCCACTGCCGGGGCAACGGCGACGAGAACCGCGTGGCGGCGCTCGATCCGACGATGACCACTCTCCCCCGGCTGTTCAAAAACGCCGGCTACGCCACCGGGGCGTTCGGGAAATGGGGCCTGGGCATCACCGTCGATCCGGGCCCGCCCAATCCGCTGACCCACGGGTTCGACAGGTTCAGCGGCTGGAAGAGCCAGGCGATTGCCCACACCTATTATCCCGACCAGCATCGTCCGTGACGGGAAAGAGATCCCGCTGGAGCCGGGGACCTACGTGCACGACCTGATCATGGCCGACGCCTTGCAGTTCATCCGCCGCAGCGTGGAAGAGGGGAAACCGTTCTTTTGCTATATCCCGACCGCCGTGCCACACGCCGCGATGCACGCCCCGCCCCAGCTGCACGCAAAGTGGCGGAAGGTCTTTCCCCAGTTTGAAAAAAAGATCGGCAAGTACGGGGCGGGGCCTGGCGAGCCCTGCCCGCCGGTGACCAACCCGATCGCCGGCTATGCCGCCATGATGGAAAACCTGGACAACCAGGTGGGCCAGCTGCTGGAGTTGCTGAAGGAACTGGGCGTGGACGAAAACACGCTGGTGACCTTCGCCAGCGACAACGGAGCTCATCGCGAAGGCGGTCACGACCCCGATTTCTGGGATTCCAACGGCCCCTTGCGGGGGATCAAGCGCGACCTGTACGACGGCGGCATCCGCTCGCCCTTCCTCGCTCGCTGGCCCGGCACCATCCAAGCCGGCTCGGTCAGCCATCACATCAGCGCCTTCTGGGACGTGTTGCCGACGATGGCCCAGCTGACCGGGCAGCCGGTGCCCCAGCAGGTGGATGGGATTTCCTTTCTGCCGACGCTGCAGGGGAAACCGGACCAGCAGGAACNNTTTCTCGCCCGCTGGCCCGGCACGATCCAGTCCGGTTCGGTCAGCGATCACATCAGCGCTTTCTGGGACGTATTGCCGACGATGGCTGAATTGACTGGGCAGCCGATCCCCGAGCAGGTGGACGGGATTTCCTTTCTGCCCACGCTGCGGGGGAAACCGGACCAACAGGAACAGCACGAGTATCTTTACTGGGAGCACCCCCAAACGCCCCGGCGCGACCAGGCCGTGCGGATGGGGCCGTGGAAGGGGGTCGTCCGAGGCTGGCGAACCCAGGAACCTGGCAAGCTGGAGTTGTACAATCTGGAAACCGACCTGGGCGAGCAGCATGATGTTGCCGACCAGTTCCCTGAGATTGTCCAACGCATCGAAGGTATCATCCGCGAAGCGCATCAGCCGTTGCGGGTTGCGCCCTCGAGGTCGGGCGTCAAGAGCGGGCGGTAGAACGAGCAGCAGACAACTTGATGGCCGTCCAGAGGGTCACGGCAACAAAGATTGGCCGGGCGCTGCATTGGTTGAGCAAAACGCAGCCTATGGAGCGACGAACTGTAGAATGTGCAAGGGTTGTTTGGTTAGGTCCGGCGTGGCCGGCTTGTTTCAAGCTGCGGGCCAACATCGGCGCCTGCGAAACACTAGAAAAAAGACAGGCATGATCCGGGCCATGGGGCGGACCGGATCCAAGAGACCTTTTCCGCTGAGCGGCGTGGTAAGAGATGGCCCCGTAGGCACTTGGGGCGGGACCGGCCAGTTGCCCTCTCGGAAAGTCCGAGCCTGCGGCCACCGCCCCTGTCCGCCCACCACAGTCAATCCATGTGTATGCTTTTATCCCGGTGCGGCAACCCTGCCTTCCCTTTTTTCGCTTAATCGGGCAATTTCACGATGCGAAAGTCGTCAAACCGTATCCAATGCTCAGCCTCGGCCGGGCCGTCGTAGCACTGGATACTGATCTGGTCGTCGCCTGGCGGCGGCAGGTGGCCAGATGCGGCCGTTTGAAACTCGGCCTGAAGGTCCTGGCGAAACTGAGCCGTCCATTGCCGGCCCCGCACAACCATTCTCAGCTGGACCGTCCTCTGCGGAGCCGGTTTGCGGCCCGGGATGATCCACTCCTGCCCGTCGATGTGCTCGTGGACCAGCTTCCACACAGGCTTCTTTTGGTGATACCAGGTGATCCCGGCCTGTTCGTACTGTTGCGTCGGAGGGGTGAGGAAGGTGACCGTGACCTCCACGGCGTAGCGGGTCTGGGAACGATCGGGCGCCTTCCGCACCAGGGCATTCTGAACCGTATGGGCCTTCCCCGGCCTGACGCAGATTTCCAGCCCACCGTTTTCAATGCGCCAATCCTCCGGATGCTGGCGCAGCCACGTCCAACCCTCACCCAGCCTTTCGTCAAACGTATCCTCGTACAAAAGATCAGGGTCGGCTGCCGAAACAAGACCTGCCGCCATGACCTGCATGCCCCACAGAAGAACTAATCGTTTCATCGGCGCGACCTTTCTTGTTCAGGGTTCCAATGCAGCGAGTGTACCATGTTCTGCCAGGAANNTCTGCCTGGAATGGATTAGCGGGGGAGACCGAGCGGATAAGGGCCGCTGAGAGTCCACTTAAGCGACGGTCCGGCGCCCGGCCTGGCCTGCAGGAACCGCAAAATGTCGCGAGGGTGGCCGGGATTGTGGTTATGCTATCGCAGGGGGGCTTGCCTCCGCTGGCGGGAACGGCGGAAGGTCGCATGACGAACCGCAGAAGGTTCAAGTTCCGACATGCGATCACTTTGACCTTCGACGTTCGGCATTCGATATTCTGAGGTTCCTTTCCTGGCCTGCCGCCCCGCCTACGCAGGTTTCCCCCAGTCCTTTGGACGAAGGGTCGAGGATCCGGGGACGGAAAACCCTGTCAGGAAGGCTCGCTGCCGGAGGTTTGGCTGGTCGGCCGCCCCGCGGGTGAATCCGGAGGGGTCTCGTTCGTCGGCCGCGGCCAACGACGATGCACAAAAGATCCGCCTCAAAACGGCCAGGCCTTCCCACTCGACAACGCCCGTGTGCTCGCTGGCAGCCGCGTCAGCAGAAAGTGTGGTGGCCTCACCATGCGGCTGTGCCACCCCCGCCTGCTGTGAGCCGGGCCTTACCTGTCGCTACAAGCACCCTCGCCGGCAAGTTTGTTGCGGTTGCGAGCCGCCGATCGGGCTGGTGTTGGCGGTGCAGAATCCACGCACTTGCTGCATGGTCGACGTGCCCGTCTGCACCCCAGGCGGCTGCACCGGTGTGCCCATGGTCGATGGACGAAAGGCATTCTTGGATCGGGGGATGGTGGAGTACGATTGGTGCTGCGGCTTCAAGCGGACCGTGCTGTTCAAGAAACATGGTGACGTCCTGGTGACCTACCACGGCAACGAAACAGGAGCTCCCAAGAATCGGCGGGGACAACCTGCTAAGAGGACCAAGGGAAGGGCCGCTGCGCTGGGGCCGACCCGGGCTCGCTTCCACGGATGATCTTTCCCGGTTCCGGGCGGTTGAGCCCCCGCGGGGCTGAACCGCGGCAGGCTTGTGGCTTGCCAGCCGCGCCAGGGTGGGCGACAATAGGGGTCGCGGGAGCGAGCTTTTTTCATCACGGGAGAAGAGAAATATGTGGCAGCACGAGCGGCAAGGGCGGGGTGAGGCACGGCCGTGGGCCCGGCGGCGTACAGCGGGCCGGGATGCGAAGGTGCGGTACAGCCTGGGGATGGTGTTGCTGGTCTGCCTGTCGGCCGGGACCCTGCACGGCGAGACCTGGACCGACAATACGGGCAAGTTCGAGATCGAGGCCACCTTTGTCCGGATGAGCGACGATGCCGTTTTCCTGGAAAAGACCGACGGCAAACAAATCAAAGTCCCGCTGAAAAGGCTCAGCCCCGAAAGCCAGGCTCAGGCCCGCCGGCTAAGCGAGGCTCAGGCCCCCGCGGCCGAACCGGGCGACCAGCCCGCCGGGGACGGGGATGACCCGGCCGCCGCCCTGCAGACGATGATCACCCGCCTCGCGTCGGGCGACTTGAAGGTCATGTGGGATTCCCTGCCGGCCAGCTACCAGAAAGATGTGACAGAGGTCGTCCATACGTTTGCCGAACACATGGACGCCGAAGTCTTCCAGGCGGGGGCCACGATTTTGCAGAAGTTCGTCCAGCTGCTGCAAGAGAAGAAAGAGTTCATACTGAAAAATCCCACGCTGGCTGCCCAGCCCGAGAAGGCTGAGCGGGCCGCCAAACACTGGGACGCGGCGGTCGACCTTTTGGACGCCATCATCAATTCCGAATTGACCGATCTGGAAAAACTGAAGGACCTGGACATGGACGCCTTTGTCGACGGGACGTTGCGAACCATCGGCGAGAAGGGGGCGGCGTTGAGCGAGGCGTTGGAGGAAGAGGTTGTCAACCTGGAAGGTTTTCCCGGCATCCCGGTAGACGCGATCTCCGAGTTCGATTTGGACCGGATCAAGGTGGTCGATGTCCAGGGCGATACGGCCACGTTGAAGATCGAGGTCAAGGACGGCGAAGTGACCGAGGTGAAGTTGGTCCGCGTCGACGGAAAGTGGCTGCCCAAGGACCTGGTCGATAGCTGGTCCGAAGCCGTGCAGGAGGTCAAGATGGTGCTGGCCGTCGCGATGAAACCGGGCTTGGAGCAGGCCAAAGCAGGGATGCTGCCGATGCTGGGCCAGGTCGAAAGCGTGCTGGACAAGCTGCTGGCCGCCCCCACGAACGAGGTTTTCGACGCTGAAGTCATGCAGCTGATGACCCAATTCGGTCCCATGTTGGGTGCCGTGATCATGGAGATGGAACCCGAAGGTGAGGATGCGTTGGAAGACGATGAGGATGCGTTGGAAGACGATGAGGATGCGTTGGAAGGCGATGAGGCCCCCGCCGAAGAGGCTCCCGAAGAGGCCCCCGACGAGGCGTTGCCTTTTTAGGGGCCTGAGGATGTCTTTCGCGGCCTGGGTGGGGGACGCCCCTGCCGGGCCGTCCCCGCATTGCCGCCGACCCCGGGTCGCCAGGCCCAAACTCCACGGCCCCCGAACCCCCGCCGCCCTGCTCGCCCCTGGCAGCGGGGCATCTGCAAAAACAAACACCGGCTTGACCCCCCAGGTGCCATGCTCAAGTCCTTGTGGTACGGATCGGTTGCCAGCTTGCTGTGGTGGCCGGTTGGCTGGCCCATTCGCGGGAGGCCATCTACGACGTCGATCTCGACCCGCCCCGGCCCAGCCTGGACAAGACCAAGAATTACGTCACCACCATGGGCCATACCTGGTACGCCATGCCCGACGAGAAGGACGCGGTCTTCGTCAACGACATCGGCCGTCCACAGTCGGTCACGCTGCTGCGAACCGGTGAGAAACTGGCGCACCAGTACCGCGACGACACCCTGCGAGTTGTGGTCCCCGCACGACTACGGACGACATTGCCAGACATGGTCAAAATTGTGATGAGCCCGTAGAGCCCGGACTTCTGACAAGCTGTCTGCTGTGCGACGGCCAACTCGTTGGCCAGAAAGTTTGTGAGCGATCCGCGACCAGCCTCCATGCCGTTGAATGGATGAGCGGTCTGGTCGTGGAGGGCGAAGCGGCTCCAGGCAACCGCCTGGGTCGCCAATCCCACGTCCAGGGTGCCGCGGAAAAGTTGGTTCGCCAAGCGACAGCAGGGTCGGCAACGGGATGGGGGCTAAAACAATTTGCGTCGCGGGGCATCTGCCTCGCCTTGTTGGCCTGCTGGCTGTCCGGTGCAGCCTGATCAGATACGGGCTCAAGGCGGCGGCAGGTCCGGCAGCCCTGCGTGTCAGGGGGTGCTGCGATGAGGGGCATGCCGGGCGGGGGACGGTCGAAATGGTCTGCCCGGCCATGGACATCGGCGAGCGTCGTTGACTACATTGCAGCCAGGCCCACCCTGTTCGCGGGGGGTGCGTGGCGATCTGCAAACCTCCAGACCGGCGCGTGTGCGGTGCTTGCGAGGGAACCCATTTTCCAACGCTGCCCAGGGCTGGCCAAGCGGTCCTCGCCGGGCACGCTGCGTGGA
>WVZU01000329.1:8785-9067 GCA_011772275.1 Planctomycetales bacterium
TTTTGTTTTCTGGCAGAAAGGGAACAAACGGCCATGGCAACCTTTATCACCACAGTCAATTTCACAGAACAGGGCATGAAAGATATCCAGTCCACTTGCAGGCGGGCCGATGCCTTCAAGGCGGCGGCGTCAAGCATGGGTGTTGAGGTGAAAAATATCTATTGGACGTTAGGACCTTTTGATGGCGTGGTCGTGTTCGAGGCACCCGATGACAAGACGGCCACGGCGTTGATGCTGCACCTCGGTTCCTTCGGAAACGTGCAGACGCAGACAGCCCGGGCC
>WVZU01000329.1:9155-9368 GCA_011772275.1 Planctomycetales bacterium
ATCGAGACGGTACCCGCCCTGTGGCTGGCGGGCAGCGGCATCCCGTCCGCTTGGGGCGGTTAAGGCAGTTCTTGCGGGTACCGCCGTTTGGCTTCGATCACGCTGATGTCGCCGCGGGTGGGGACGACCCGGGTCAACATCAATCCCGCGTCGTCCAGCAGTTGTCGATATTCCTGGACGGTCCGTTCCTTGCCGCCGGGGATCAGCAACATG
>WVZU01000358.1 GCA_011772275.1 Planctomycetales bacterium
AAGTAAAGGCTCTCCAGCGTATCGGCTTTGGCTGCCCGCAGCAGCTGCAGGTCGGCACGTACCAGCGACAACGGACGGCCTGCCGCAGCGAGGACCGCTTCATACGGAAACTCGCCATAGATCATGGCGTACTCCAGGTCTTTGCGCTTGGGCATCACCAGCACGACGAATTGAGCGTCCGCCGACTCGACGCTGTCGGCGAAATTTTCGATGATCTTCAAACCCAAGCGGGCCTCTTCGGAATTGGGCCGGTAGTCACTTTGTTCAGCCAGCCAGACCTCGCCGATCACGGTTTGCACAAACGTCAGCAGGCGGCTGGCATGCCACCAGCTGGCCTGGTAATCCTGAGCACGGTAGTGGGCCTCGTGCGGGGACCATTGCCAATTCTCGAAATCTTCCAGCACATCCGACAGTTCCTGGGGGGAGACGCAGGGATGATTGACCAACCGCAACCGGTCCTCTTCCAGCACAAACCGTGGCTTGGAAAATGGCAGCCCGGTCCGCGGATTGTAGATCGCCCGCACCAGATTCGTGTTCCGCTTGACGTTCTCGAATTGGAGGCCGAACACGACCAGTTGAGGCTTGAACTTGGCACCCTGGTGCTTCCAGCGGAGATACGCCTGGTCCATTCCGTAACCACTTACGCCAAAATTGAGCACCTCGGTCTGGAGGCCGGGAAGGGCGAATTGCCGTTCGAGATAGCCGCACCAGCTATCTTCGTACGCCACCTCCGCACCGTAGGTAAAGGAATCGCCGAACAGAGCGATCCGATAGCTCGCCTCGCCAGGTACAGGATCCACAGCCCTCTGGGTGCTCGTAGCTCGCAATCCGTATCGGTCCTGGATCGCCAGATCGCTTTGGAACTGCGGCCGGGGTGCCCAGCCCAAGTCCGAATCCGCGACGACATCAGTTTTACCTTTTTCCAGTTTTTTCGCGAACTTGGCAATCTTGGTACGTGGCAGCCGATACGGTTTCAGGTGATAGCCGCGAAAATAGCAATTGTGATCCTGGTCTCGCTGGGCCAAAAACCGAACACCCACCTCCCCCAGAACCGCCAGTGAGAGGGCTGCCGATCCCGCGCACAGCACCAGCTGCAGGCGATGGGCGACCACCCATGTTCGCCCACGGCGGGTGGCCAATACGGTCAC
>WVZU01000143.1:0-4926 GCA_011772275.1 Planctomycetales bacterium
CAGCCAAACCGTCAGAATAGATAAAGGGACAGATCAAAGCCTGTCCGGGAATTGGAGATCCTTGGATTGTGAGCTGGATGGCCCCAGGCATGGGTGACAGGGCGACAGGCGATGGCGGGACGATTGGCGTTCGGCCGCAGCGGGACGGATCAAAATTGTGGGAAACGTTTGTGTTAGTAGAAGCGGCTTTGACCAGAGCCGCGGGGGAGTACGGTTTTTCGTCTGGCTTGCCTGGCTTAAATCCTGTGCGCCCGCGACGACCAGTTTGGCGGTCGGGTACCGCCGGACGCAATAAAACTTGGTGGTAGCATGTATTTCAAAGCAAAATGTACGCACTGTGGCAAAACTCTGAAAGTCCGCGAGGAGCAAGCGGGGCGGAAGTGCCGCTGTCCGTATTGCAAGGAGTCGCTGATTGTCCCGGTTCCGTCCAGCATCGACTTGGGCTTGCAGGCTCCGTCGGCTGCGAATCCGTCTGCGCCACAATCGGCGGGCGACGGTGGGTCGAGACAACTGCCCAACGTCAACGTGGAGGCCAGTTCGGCTGGTCGTTCGAGCACCTCGCGACGCAGTTCCTCGGCAGCCACGACGCCTTCGGTTTCGAGCGAGTCTGCGACATCAGGGGCCGCGCATTCCTCAGACGGTAGTGACGTCAGTCTGGTTTTGAGCGGCATGATTGCGGCGGTGGCCGCGGTTGCGATTTTTGCCCTGTTGTATCCTTTGCATGCAAAAGGGGTGCGGATTGGAAGCATGTTTTGGGACAGCTTGGGCATCAACTTTCCGACTACGTTGTTGATGTGTTGGTCGTTTGCGATTTTGGGCTTGAAGGCGCGGCAGCTTGCTCGGCAAAAATCCGCCATGATGTTGGATCTGCTGCCGACGGAAATATCCCGCGAAATCACGCTCGATGGTCTGGACAATTTCGTCTCACATATTCTCAGCCTCCCCTCCGAAGCTCGACAAAGTGTGCTGGTCAATCGCGTGCTGCGCGGGATTGAACATTTTCGTGTCCGAAAGAGCGCTGCCGAAACGGTAACGATGATGGAATCGCAGTCGGCGATCGACGCGAGCAACGTGGCCAGCAGTTATACGATTATCAAGGTTTTTATCTGGGCCATGCCGATTCTGGGCTTCATCGGCACGGTGATGGGCGTCAGCAGTGCGGTCAGCGGCCTGTCGTCCACTCTGGAAAACGCTTCCGATGTTTCGGCGGTCACCGAGTCGATGAAGGGCGTGTTTGGCGGGTTGGGTACGGCATTTGATACGACGCTGCTGGCGTTGGTGATGAGCCTGATCGTGAAAATACCGACTTCGACATTGCAGAAGAGCGAGGAGGGGTTGGTGACGATCGCCGACGAGTACTGCAATGAGAATTTGTTGCGGCGTTTGAACGACGGGCGGGAAGGGGGTGCGGAACGCGGAGCGGGTGGTGGTGGTCCGGCCATTGACACCAGCGTGTTTCGTGAGGCGGTCGAGGCCGCCATGGGGACGCATCACGCCGAATTGGAAAATTGGCTCACCCGCCTGGACAACATCGGGGCCAAGTTGACATCCCAGGTGACCCGGGGATGGCTGGATGTCAACGAAAAAATGAAGGCTCAGCACCAGGAACAGCTGACTGCGTTCCATGAACATTCCAGTGAACATGCCCAGCAACTGAAAACGCAGCTGGGGCAAATGACCGACGCGGCTGCGGAGATTCAGCAGACGCTGGCCATTCTGGCGTCGCAGGCGGCAGAAATGGAGAACAGCATCGCCGCATCGGTGACGGCGTCGGCGGATTCCTTGCAAAACCACTTGTCTGGGATGTCGCGGGGTTTGAACGGCTTGAACGGGGTGCTGGAATCGCTCAGCGATAAACAAGTCGTCGTTCAGCAAGTTGCCCCGGAACGGCGAGGATGGTTTCGCAGAACCAAGCCCAATGGACAACGGTAAATTATGGCTCGGCGAGTCAACGCAGAAGACGACGACGTCTCCCTGTTCCCCTTTCTCAGCATCATTGCCGCTGTCATCGGCGTGCTGACGCTGATGGTCGCCGCCGTCACGCTGGGACAGATGAACCAGGATGACGTCAAGGACGTGGTTGAAAAAGCCATCGAAATGGAACAGTTGGAAAAGAAGTTGGAGGCCGCGGAAGAGGAGGTCAAAAAGTTGATGCTGACGTTAGGGGATGAAGAGGCCGAACGTTTAAAGAATCACGCCGCGCGTCAGGAGGAACTGGTGAAAACGCGTGCCGAGCTGGACCGTCTGCTGGAGGGGTTAAAGAAAGCTCGTGATCAGAATGAGGAAATCCGTAAAGTAACCATCGTGATTCCCGAGGTTCCGGAGGGCCAGCGGGAATCGATCGGCGATATCCAGTCTCAATTGGTGGGAGTGAAAGAACGTCTTGCCGTGTTGCAGCGCGATTTGGCAGAAAGAAAGAAGCCCCCCAAGGAGGCCGAGGTCTCGATCCTGCCCAGTGGCACCGGGCTCAGCTTTCTGCCGAATTTTATCGAGTGCACGGCCAGCACGANNTTTTATCGAGTGCACGGCCAGCACGATTGTACTGCACACAGAAGACCCGCCGCATAGGATTCGACTTGCCGCCATCGCTGCCGACCAGAAGTTCCGCCAGCTGCTGGAAAAAGTTGCCAACGATGACCGCGAGACGATCGTTTTCGTTTTGCGCAGTGACGCCCTGCAGACCTACCGGATGGTCAAACAGATTTGTGACCAGAACAATGTCCGCAACGGAAAATTGCCAGCCCTGGGAAACGGCCGGCTGGACTTCAGCCATTTTCGCAGGAATTAGCGTGGGTCGGGATTTTCAGTGCAAGCGAAGAAGCCGTCCAGTTCCCTGGTGACGAGAGGAAGGGCGCTTTAGCGGCCCGGCAAAGCACCTGCCCCCATTCCAGATCCTCATGACATCCGCGTGGCGCAACCGCCGAGTGATTCCCTATGAAAAGTAAGGGTCGACAGGAAGAGCAAGAAGGCGACGGGCTCGATTCGCTGCTCGATACCATGACCAATGTCGTTGGCATCCTGGTCATGGTGTTGATTGCCACCCAGCTGGGTGTCAAGGATGCGGTCGATCGGATCTCGGAAACCACCGTCGTGGACGAGGCGGCGATGGAGGAGGCACGCGAGAAAGCTCAGCAAGCTGAACAGAAACGGCAGGAAATTCTGGCCAAGCTGAACAGTCGTGATCCCGACGACGGTCGCGCCGTCGAGGTGGAACTGGCAGATTTGCGGAGGCAACGCCAGCAAGTCCAGGTGCAAATCAATCAGGAACAGCAGGCCTCCAACCAGTATGCGCTCAAAATCGAACAAGACAAACAAAAGGCCGCTCAGGCAAAACAAAAGCTCAAAAAACTGGCAGATGACAAAAAAACGCGGGACTCGTTGCAAAACGAGCTGACCGAATCGCTGGAAGAAGAGGCCAGGCTGAAAGCGTTGCTTGACGACACGCCCGCCCAATCGGCCCCTCCGGCTAAGGTCGTCACGCTGCCCGACCCGCGAGGAGCCCCCGAAGGCGCACGTGAAATCGTTTTCTTGTGTACGAAAAACCTCGTCTATCCAGTTGCGGCCGACGACCGTCGTACGGAAATTCGCGAAGCCGCCGAGGCACTCGTCAAGGCCAAACGGCTCGACGGCGGCCCCAAGGTGGGGGTAAACAAAGAGCGGTTCATGAAAGAATTCAGCAAGTACAGCCGAAAAATAATGCAGGATGACTTTTTCACGATCGAGCTGTTTGTGGCAAACATCTATCCCCGTTTACGATTTACCCCGCGGGACAAAAAGGGGGCGGACGTCGCGGAAGTCGCCAAACGGCGGTCACGCTTCCAGAAACTGCTGCAGTCCTTGGACAGGGACAAATACTACGCGCGTTTCATCGTCTTGCCAGACAGCTTTGAGGCCTACCTGACGGCCCGGGCGGTCGCTGACGAGATCGGTCTGCTGGCGGGTTGGGAGCCGCAAGGCGAAAACTGGGAATATACCACTCACCTGGGGGGCAGCATTCTCTTTGGCCCCAAGCCGGAGCCCAAACCGGCGGGTAAACCGGTCAAGCCACCTCCCAAACGAAAAGACGTCATCGATTGACGCGAAGCGCTGGGCGAGCGCCGGGCAAGCACTGGCCCGTGCGCAAGCCAAGGACCCCTGCGCAGCCAACCAAGGCCATACGCCCCGGCCACCAGATCCACCGAATACCGGGACATCGAATACCGGCATCGAATACCGGGACAGGCAATGCATTGGCGAGCGGCAAGGGTTTTCTAAGCCGTGACTCAGCAACAGGTTAGCCGCTCTGCGCCATTCAGGAACGTGATGCATACCGCAGTGCGTGTCCTGTTGTTTTCCCCTGTTGTTTTCCCATTGCGTGTCCTGTTGTTTTCGTTGTTTTCTGGTTTTCCTGTTGTTTTTTCGACCGTTGTTTTCTAATCCTGGTTTTTCTGCCGTTTGGCGTTTTGATCGTGGGGCGCTTTTTGAAAAGGAGGTTACCGATGGGAATGATGAAGGAATTCAAAGAATTTGCCATGCGAGGCAATGTTGTTGACATGGCGGTGGGCATCGTCATTGGTGGTGCTTTTGGAAAAATCGTGAGCTCGCTTGTCAACGATGTGATCATGCCCCCTGTGGGAGTGGTGCTGGGCAATATCGATTTCTCGCAGCTGGCAATTACCCTGCGGGAAAAGACTGCCGATGCAGAAGCGGTGACGATAAAGTACGGGGCGTTTATCAACAACGTCTTGGATTTCATCATCGTCGCTTTTTGCATATTCGTGGTGATCAAGGGCATGAACCAGATGAAACGCCAGGAAGAAGAGCCCGCGAAGGAACCGACGACGAAGGATTGCCCAAAATGCTGCTCGACAATTCCCATCAACGCTAGCCGGTGCCCGAACTGTACGTCCGAGATTGAGGCCGCGTGAGGTAACGGCATCCGAAGTA
>WVZU01000143.1:4946-6269 GCA_011772275.1 Planctomycetales bacterium
CGATCCACGTCGCTGCCCGCAGCCGGTTTCCTGGGAACGATCGTCAGCGGATCCAGCTCGCTTTGCAGGAGGTGACCGTTACCCAGGCCCTGGGGGTAGGGCGAGGGGGCGCGCTGCCAGAAACCTCCCCCGGCACAGACCGCTACGGTGCTGGGGGCGGTGGGGCCGGGTGGCCGGATGGGCGAGTGAGGCTGCAGGGACTCGAACCCTGGACCTACGGATTAAAAGTCCGTTGCTCTACCGACTGAGCTACAGCCTCAAGGGTGTTACTGGTACCGCGTTGACGTGGGAACCGTTCCCCTGGCAGTATAGGGGTCTGGCCTCTGGGAAAACCTCCGGAAAGGCCGCAGGAATGTGCCCACCCTCGCCGGTTGGCCCGCTTGGCGGTTTTTGAGGCCAGCGCGGCAGGCCAAAGTCTAATCGATGGGGGGGTGCTCGCAAAGCGGAAAGGGCTAACCCCAATCACTTTGCAGCGGCTGCCGGCCCTGGGCGACTTGATTTTCCCGAAATATCTCGGTGCTGAGGCTGTCGCCTCAGGCTGTTGACTGTCACTGCGTTGCGGCTGGTTTTTTGGGGGATCGTGGTTCCTGGGGCTGGGGCGCCAGGCTGTTGCGTGTCACCGCCTCGCGGTTGGCGAGCAGGCCGGTCAGGGATGGAAGGGTCTGGGGGCTAGCCGGCCAATGCCGCTTGAATCTCCTGCAGGATCTGTTCAGGTTCGGCCATCCGGCCGGGGCCGACGCTGCGGCAGCTGAGCCAGCCTTCCTGGGGCGCGACGATCTGGACACCGTCTGCTGCCAGCTGTTGCACATTTCGTTGCACCGGCAATTGGTTCCACATTTCGTTGTTCATGGCCGGTGCGATCAGAACCGGGCAGGTGCAGGAGAGGTAGAGGGTGCTGAGCAGATCGTCGGCGATACCGTGGGCCGCTTTGGCTAAAAAGTTTGCCGTGGCCGGGGCGACACACAGTAGCTGGGCCTGTTGGGCCAGTTGGATGTGGGGGCCCAGCGGATAGCCTGGCTGGCCAATGCCCTTGGTGCAGACGGGGCGACCGGTCAGGGCCTCGAAGGTCGCTCGGCCCACAAAGCGTTGGGCCGAGCGCGTCATGACGACCGACACGCCGATATCTGACTGGACCAGGCGGCTGACCAGCGCGGCCGTTTTGTAAGCGGCGACGCCTCCCGTCACACCGATCAGGACTTCGTGGCTGGGCATGTTATCAGGGGTCGCTGATCGCGAATCAGGGATCGGTAATCGGTCTGGTGGCCATTGTCCCGACGACCGGTCGGGGTGGAAGTAAATCTACAAAAGCAGGATCGCGTTCTG